>PALN01000009.1 GCA_002706405.1 Rhodospirillaceae bacterium
GAAAGCTGCCGCGAGATCGCCTGGGAAGACGACATGCTGTTCTTCCTCGGCGAATTCGACGGCAAGTATGAAGAGGTCTGCCCCCGCGCCGTGCTGCGCCGGACCCTGGCCAAGGCCGAGAAGATGGGCTTCAAGGTTCTGGCCGGGCTCGAATACGAGTTCTTCATGTTCGAGGAAACGCCCGAAACCGTGCGCGAAAAGAACTACCGCGATCTGAAGCCGATCCAGCCGGGCTTCTTCGGCTATTCCATGCTGCGCTCCACCGTCGACAGCGACCTTTACCGCGACATCCTGGACGGCTGCGTGACCATGGACATGGCCTTGGAAGGCCTGCACGAGGAAACGGGGCCGGGCGTGCTCGAAGCCGCCATTCAGGTCGACGGGGCGCTCGCCGCCGCCGACAAGGCCGTGCTGTTCAAGACCTTCGCCAAGATCATGGCGCAGAAGCGGGGCCTGATGGCGACCTTCATGGCGCGCTGGTCGCCGGACTGGCCGGGCCAGTCAGGCCATATCCACATGTCGCTGACCAACAAGGCCGGCAAGCCGGTTTTCCTGGACAGGAAAAAGCCCCATGGCATGAGCGATACCATGCGCCACTTCGTCGGCGGGCAGCAGAAACTCCTGCCGGAATTCCTCTCCATGATCGCCGGCACGGTCAACAGCTACACCCGCCTGGTGCCGGGCTTCTGGGCGCCGACGGACGCGACCTGGGGCATCGACAACCGGACCTGCGCGATCCGCATCATTCCCGGTTCGGAAAAATCGCAGCGCGTGGAATTCCGCATCGCCGCCGCCGACGCCAACCCCTATCTGGCGCTGGCCGCCGGCATCGGGGCCGGGCTGTGGGGGATCGAAAACAAGATCGAGCCGGACAAGGCGGTCGAGGGCAACGCCTACGACAAGACGTTTCCCAAACGCCTCAACCTGCCGCGCACCCTGATGGACGCGGCCGGGATGCTGAAGGCATCCAAGCCCGCCCGGGCGCTGTTCGGCGACGCCTTCGTCGACCACTACGCCGCGACCCGCGAATGGGAAGAACGCGAATTCCGCCGCGCCATCACCGACTGGGAGATGGAGCGGTATTTCGAGATTATTTGAGGGCCTGCCTCGCCACATTCTCCTCCGTCATGGCCGGGCTTGACCCGGCCATGACGGGATAAAATTTCGAAACTTTCCGACTGCCCCAGCCGTCTAATCCCGCTCCGTCACCGCCAGTTCCCAGAACGCCCGCACCACCCGCGTTTCCGCCCGGTTTTCCAGGCAGGCCATGTAATCGTGCATGGGCAGCTTGCAGTCCTTGAGCTCGATCATCACGAGACGCGAGTCGAAGCCGGTGCCGCAAAATTTTGATATCCTCCGGGGGGATCGAGGCGGGAATGCCAAGCGATGACGTCACCCGCAGGAGGTATCGCCTTGTTGGACCGGCGGGCATGCAACGGTGCCGTAAGAACAATACACGCAGCAGTCACCGGGCTTCGGTTTCAAGACGGCGCCGCAGCCTTTGCAATCATAGAACCACTGGCAGGCGTCTGTTGGCATGGTCTCGGTCCTGGAATGTCCGCAATCCGGACATGTGATCGTGGACGTGAGAACTAACGTACTTTCATTTTTCGCCATAACGCGTACCCCAGAATGATCAGGAAAATGACAAGAGCCGGCAAAAGAACCAGATCGAGATAGCCGACGGCCGCAGACATCCCGAGAGCACCGAGAAGAATGACCAGCACGGGCGTAAAGCAACAGACTGCCGCGACAATCGTCCCGATGATGCCTGTTGCGAGGAGGCGGTCGCTCATTGCTGGTTCATCCATATCTCCATCAAAAGGTTGGACACTTTCCATTCCCATGCGGGGGCGGTCCAAGCCAGAGCCGTGACGAGGGAAGCCATACCCGCCATCGCTATTCCCCGCCTTTGCCGAACGGTCGTCCTTTTCGTCTTCCAGGCGCGCAGCCATAGATAGGCAACGATGCCAGACGCTGCGGTCAGGATTAATTCGCGGTATGCAACGAATGGCTCCAGCAACGACAGCCATGCGCCGCCGAGCCCAACGATGGTAAGGCCGAGGGGGAGGATGCAACATGAGGCTGACAGGAGCGCCAGTAAGGAAGCGCACCCAAAACCGATATTCGAAAGCATACCGATGGCGGCGCGATTTTCGTCGTGACGTATTGTGTTCATGGGGGAATCATGCATCCTGTAGTAACTACAGGATCAAGGAAAATGTTTCGTGCATACAATTGGAATTGCCGCAAGGCGGAGCGGAGTGGGTATCGAGGCCATCCGGTATTACGAACGGGAAGGTATCGTCCCTACTGCTGCGCGGGCGGAAAATGGGAGGCGGGTATACGACGATGACGCCATCGCCCGCCTTCGCTTCGTGCGGCGCTGCCGTGACCTTGGGTTCTCTATCAAGCAGGTGAAGGCGTTGCTGTCTCTGTCGATTTCAAGCACGAACAACTGTGATGATGCGAACAGCATTGGAAAAGCGCATCTCGATGACGTGAGAGAAAAGATCGCGGATCTGAAAATGCTGGAAAACGCGTTGATTGAACTGCTTGCGAACTGCGCGGATGGCAAAGCGCTCTGTCCGATGCTCGGGCAGCTGTTTAATGAGTGAAGGAAACCACTAGGATAGTGCCTGATCGGACGGCCCGCGAAACCTTAATCCCGCTCCGTCATCGCCAGTTCCCAAAACGCCCGCACCACCCGTGTCTCCGCCCGGTTTTCCAGGCAGACCATGTATTCGTGCATGGGCAGTTTGCAGTCCTTGAGCTCGATCATCACGAGGCGCGAGTCGAAGCCGAATTCCGGTTTGGAGACGAAGCCGATGCCGTTGCCGGTGGCCACGGCCTCGCGGATACTTTCGCGGCCTTCGACCTCCATCACCGTGCCCATCTGGATTTCCAGCCTTGCGAATTCCTGTTCGACCAGCTTGCGGGTGGTCGAACCCCGTTCGCGCAGAACCAAGGGCTCGCCCGCCAGTTCCTTGAACTGGACCGCGCCGCGGCCGGCCCAGGGGTGGTCGCGGTTGATGACGGCGACCAGCGGGTCGTCGCGCAAGCTCAGCACCTTGAGCCGCGCGTCGTCGGGCACGTGGGAGAACACGCCGACGTCGGCGTCGAAGTCGTAGAGCTGATTCAAAATGTCTTCCGAGTTGCCGATCTTCAGGTTCACGGTCACGCCGGGATAGCGGTTGCGGAAGGCGCGCACGATGCGCAGCACGTGGAACGGCGCGTCGGCCGAGAGCGTCAGGGAGCCGACCAGCAGGTTCTGCGATTCCTTGAGGTACTCCAGCGCCTCGCCCTCGCATTCGAACATCCGGTTGGTGATGGCGAGCAGGTGGCGCCCGGCGTCGGTCAGCGCGACGGAGCGTGAGGTGCGGTTGAACAGCAGGATGTCGAAATCCTTCTCCAGCTTGCGCACCTGGTCGGACAGGGTCGGCTGGGTCAGGTGCAGGTGTTCGGCGGCCTTGGAAAAGCCGCCTTGCGTGGCGACCGCATGGAACGCCCGCAGTTGCGAATAGTACATAGATGAAACCTATACGACCTATATAAACTGACGATTTGACTTATATTTCCCCAATGCGATTGAGTCCATATGAACCCCGCCGAAGGGCGCCTAATCGGGGGTTCGGGGGGCAGGCGCCAACGCGGGCACGGGCTCCGGGGGGATTTGGTGCAGTGCCGAACAAATCCTGTCACGCATACGCAGAAACGGTTAAAACTGTCATATGCCGGTAACAATCCGTTCTGATAATCCGGCGATCAAACAGGGAGTATTTCGATGAAATCAAAATGGTTCAGCAGCCTCGGCCTGGGGCTGGCAACGGTGGCGACAGCCGCCATCCTGGGTGCCGCACCCGCCAAGGCGAAAACTGACCTTCTGGTCTACACGGCGGTCGAGGCGGACGAGTTGAAGAAGTTCAAGACCGCCTTCGAAAAGGACAACCCGGACGTCAACATCAAGTGGGTCCGCGATTCCACGGGCATCATCACCTCCAAGCTGCTGGCCGAGAAAGAAAACCCCAAGGCGGATATCGTCTGGGGCGTGGCTGCGACCAGCCTGCTGCTGCTGGCCGATTACGACTACTTCCAGGGCTATGCGCCCAAGGGCTTGGATAAGCTGTCGAAGAAATATTACGACACCACCAACACCCCGCCGCTGTGGGTCGGGCAGCGCGCCTGGATCGCCTCGGTCTGCTTCAACACGGTCGAAGGCGAAAAGCACAAGCTGCCGCTTCCCGCGACCTGGGAAGACCTGGCCAAGCCGGTCTACAAGGGCCACATCATCATGCCGAACCCGAACTCCTCGGGCACGGGCTTCCTCGACGTCTCTTCGTGGATTCAGATCCAGGGCGAAGAAAAGGCCTGGAAGTACATGGACGCGCTGCACGAAAACATCGCGCGCTATACCCATTCCGGCTCCAAGCCGTGCAAGCTGGCCGCCAAGGGTGAAATCGCCATCGGCATTTCCTTCGCCTATCGGGGTGCGAAGTCCAAGAACTCGGGCGCGCCGCTCGAAGTTATCGCGCCGTCCGAAGGCGTGGGCTGGGACCTGGAATCCTTCGCGATCGTCAAGAACACGAAAAACCTGAAGGCCGCGCAGGCGCTGGCCGACTGGTCCGTGTCCAAGACGGCGCAGGAAATCTACAATCAGGAATACGCGGTCGTCGCCATGCCGGGTATCGCCAAGCCGGTGAAGAACTTCCCCGTCGGCATCGAAGACAAGATGATCAAGAACGACTTCAAGTGGGCGGCCTCCAACCGCATCCGCATTCTGGACGAGTGGCGCAAGCGCTACGACGGCAAGTCCGAACCGAAGTAGTAAGATTGTCTGTTCTAATCTGATCTGAACGGTAAGCCCCGGCTCCCCCACAGGGGCCGGGGCTTGCTGGTTCGGAGTCTTGAGTCCGTGCACCGGGGCGCGGGGGTCTGTTAGAGTTCAGCCTTGGAGGGCAGGCATGGCGAATGACGGCAACGGTGGGGCCTATCTCAGGGTCCGCAATCTGACCAAGAAATTCGGGGAATTCACGGCGCTGAAAAATGTGTCGCTGGATGTCGAGGAAGGCGAGTTCGTCTGCTTCCTGGGGCCGTCCGGCTGCGGCAAGACGACGCTGCTGCGGGCCATCGCCGGCCTGGACATTCAGACCATGGGCACGGTCGAACAGGCTGGCCGCGACATTTCGAACTTGCCGCCCAATGAACGCGATTTCGGTATCGTGTTTCAGTCCTACGCCCTGTTCCCCAACCTGACCGTGATGCGAAACGTCGCTTACGGCCTGGAAAACCGGAAAATGCCGAAGGCCGACATCGCGGCGCGCGTGTCCGAGCTGCTTGATCTCGTCAGTCTTCATGACCAGGCCGACAAGTATCCGTCGCAACTGTCCGGCGGCCAGCAGCAACGCGTGGCCCTGGCCCGGGCGCTGGCGACTTCGCCGGGCCTGTTGCTTTTGGACGAACCCCTGTCGGCGCTCGACGCCAAGGTGCGCGTTCATCTGCGCCACGAAATCAAGGAACTGCAGGAAAAGATCGGCATCACCACCATCATGGTGACCCACGATCAGGAAGAGGCCCTGGCCATGGCCGACCGCATCGTGGTCATGAACCATGGCGTGATCGAACAGGTCGGCTCGCCCGAAGAGATTTACGCCGATCCGGCCTCGCCCTTCGTCGCCGATTTCATCGGCACCACCAATTTCGTCGACGGCGAGGTCCGGGCCGATGGCCAGGTGTCCGTCGCCGGCGTCGCCATCGACTGCGGCGCGGCGCTGGACGGGCTCAACCCCGGCGACATGGTCACGGTCTGCATCCGCCCGGAGGACGTGCAGGTGTCGACCGAGGGCGGCGGCGCGGGTATTCCGGTGACCATCACCGACGTGGAATTTCTGGGCTCCTTCCACCGCTGCCACGTGGTGCCGGTCAATGGTGCGGGGCAGACCTTCGGCAAGGACATCGATTTCATGATCGACCTGTCGGCGGGCCGCGCCCGCGACCTGGGCATCCGCGAGGGCATGGCCGTGCAGGCGGCGCTGCCGCCCGAATTCGTGCGCATCTACCGTCCCGTGGGCGGGGCCTGATCCATGTCGGACGCCGCCCTCGCCGCGCCTCGGGTCAAGGCCAAGGTCAGCAGCGAAGACTGGATCATGCGCGCGGTGCTGGTCGGCATCGCGCTGTACCTGACCGTCTCGATCCTGCTGCCGCTTTACGCGATCCTGTCGAAAAGCTTCAAGAACGCCGACGGCGTGTTCGTCGGCCTGGCCAATTACGTCAACTTCTTCTCCACGCCGGCCTTGTTCTGGTCCATCCAGAACAGCCTGACGGTCACCCTGATCTGTTGCGTCATCGTGGTGACGCTGGCCTTCATCTATGCCTATGCCCTGACCCGCACCTGCATTCCGTTCAAATCGCTGTTCAAGGGCGTGGCGCTGCTGCCGATCCTCATGCCGTCGCTGCTGCCGGCGATCGCCCTGGTCTATCTGTTCGGCAACCAGGGCATCATCAAGGACTGGCTGTTCGGCCATGAAATTTACGGCCCCATCGGCATCGTCATGGGCGAATGCTTCTATGTGTTTCCCCATGTGCTGACGATCATGCTGATCGCCATGGCCAATTCCGATGCGCGGCTGTACGAGGCTTCGGACGTGCTGGGGGCCTCCCGGATCAAGACCTTCTTCACCGTCACCCTGCCCAGCGTGCGCTATGGCGTGGTCTCGGCCTTCTTCGTCTGCTTCACCCTGGTCATCACCGATTTCGGCGTGCCCAAGGTCGTCGGCGGCAAATACAACGTGCTGGCGACCGACATCTACAAACAGGTGGTCGGCCGGCAGGATTTCGAAATGGGGGCCGTGGTGTCCATGGTTCTGCTGCTGCCGGCGGTGTTCGCCTTCGCCGCCGACCGGCTGGTCCAGCGCCGCCAGGTCGCCTTGCTGTCGGCCCGCGCGGTGCCCTATCAGCCCAAGAAGAACACGGCCGTCGATACGGGCATGCTGATCTTCTGCTGCCTGATCGGCCTGATCATGGTGTCGATCCTGGGCATGGCCTGCTTCGCGTCCTTCGCCAAGTTCTGGCCCTATGACCTGAGCCTGTCGCTCAAGCATTACAACTTCGACCTGATGGACGGCGGCAGCTGGGATGCCTATTGGAATTCCATCGAACTGGCGGCCTGGACCGCGGTCATCGGCACGGCGATGGTGTTCACCGGGGCCTACCTGGTGGAAAAAAGCAAAGGCTTCCATTCGGGACGCGCGGCCATGCAGCTGCTGTGCATGATCCCCATGGCGGTGCCGGGTCTGGTGCTGGGCCTGGCCTATGTGTTCTTCTTCAACGCGCCGGGCAATCCGCTGGGCTTCATCTACCACACCATGCCGATTCTGGTGATCTGCACGGTGACCCATTTCTATACGGTCTCGCACCTCACGGCGGCGACGGCGCTGAAGCAATTGGACGGCGAATTCGAAAGCGTGTCGCAGTCCTTGAAGGTGCCGTTCTATAAAACCTTCTTCCGCATCACCGTGCCGGTCTGCATGCCGGCGATTCTGGATATCTCCATGTATCTGTTCGTCAACGCCATGACGACCGTGTCGGCGGTGGTGTTCCTCTATTCGCCGGATACGGCCCTGGCGTCGGTCGCGATTCTCAACATGGACGACGCCGGCGACGTGGCGCCGGCCGCCGCCATGGGCATGATGATCGTCGGCACGGCGGCGGCGGTTCGACTGGTGCATGCGGGGCTGACCCGGGGTATTCTCTCGCGCACCCAGGCTTGGCGGAAACGCTGAGCCGGATGACCGCCCGCGCGTGGTCATAGTCGTGATCTATGGATGTTATCCGAATTAACGATTTGACGAATTGACGCCTCTCGCCCGAAACTCCGCGCGACCGGTTGCCGTGAACGGCCCGGCGGCGGCTCCGATGACGAAAATGGGAAAGACAAAGCCATGACCCTGACCCCCGGTGATCCCCTTCTGCTGACGCCCGGCCCCTTGACCACCGCCGCCGAAACCCGCGAGGCCATGTGCCACGACTGGGGCTCGCGCGATCAGGCGTTCATCGACGCCAACGCCGCCGTGCGCCGCAAGCTTCTGGAAATCGCCAATGCGACGGAGACACACGTCTGCGTGCCCTTGCAGGGCTCAGGCACCTTCGTGGTCGAAGCGGCGCTCTGCACCCTGATTCCCAAGACCGGCAAGGCGCTGATCCTGGTCAACGGGGCCTATGGCAAGCGCATGGCGAAAATTCTCGATTACGCCGGGCGCGCCTACGAAATTTCCGAAACGGCCGAGGACGTGCCGCCGGACGCGGCGGCCCTGGCCGCCAAGTTGGCCGGCGACGCGTCGATCACCCATGTCCTGGTCGTCCATTGCGAAACCACCTCGGGTATCCTCAATCCCATCGCCGACATCGCCCATGTGGTCAAGGACGCGGGCCGCTCGCTGATCATCGACGCCATGAGCGCCTTCGGCGCCATCGAACTGGATCTCGCCAAGGTGCCCTTCGACGCCGTCATGGCGTCGTCCAACAAGTGCCTCGAAGGGGTGCCCGGTATGGGCTTCGCCCTGATCCGCAAGACGGTGCTGGAAGGCTGCGAAGGCAACGCCCATTCGCTCTCGCTCGATCTCTACGACCAGTGGAAGGCCATGGATGCCAACGGCCAATGGCGCTTCACCCCGCCGACCCATGTGATCTTCGCCTTTGCCAAGGCCATCGAGCAGTTCGAGGCCGAAGGCGGCCAGCCCGGGCGCTTCAAACGCTATTCGGAAAACTGCCGCGTCCTGATCGACGGCATGGCGGAACTGGGCTTCCAGACCCTGCTGCCCCAGGGCCTGCAGGCGCCGATCATCGTCACCTTCCACATGCCGTCGGACCCCGGCTTCGATTTCCAGGTGTTCTACGACAAGGTCAAGGACCGGGGGTTCGTGCTCTATCCCGGCAAGCTGACCGTGGCGCCGAGCTTCCGCGTCGGCTGCATCGGCCATCTGGGGACGGCGGAAATGCAGGCCGCCCTCAAGGCCATGTCGGAGGTGCTGGCCGAAATGGGCGTCAAGACCGGCGCTCCCCAGGCCGCCGAATAGGCCGCATCCGTGACCGACGCCGCCAAGACGCCGCCCGCGACCGCCGAGGTCGTCGTCATCGGCGGCGGGGTCATCGGCTGTTCCATCGCCTATCACCTGACCAAGATCGGGATCACGGACGTGGTCCTGCTGGAGCGGCGTAAGCTGACCTCCGGCACGACCTGGCATGCGGCCGGCCTGATCGGCCAGCTGCGCGGCAGTGCCAACATGACACAGCTCGCCAAATACACGGCCGAGCTTTACCGCGAGCTTGAGGGCGAGACCGGACAGGCCACGGGGCTGAAGCAGAACGGATCGGTCTCCGTCGCGCTCCACGAAGGACGGATGGAGGAATTCCGCCGCAATGCTTCCATGGCCAGGGTGTTCGGCCTGCAGGTCGACATCATTTCGCCGGAAGAGGTCAAGGAACGTCATCCCCTGGTGGAAACCGGCGACGTGCTGGGCGGCACCTGGATTCCGTCGGACGGTCAGGCCAACCCGGCCGACGTGACCTTGGCGCTCGCCAAGGGCGCGCGCATGGGGGGTGCGCGCCTGTTCGAGGATACCAAGGTCACGGAGATCATCGTCGAGAACGGCCGCGCCGTCGGCGTGCGAACCGCGACGGGCGAGATCCGCGCCCGCTGGGTCGTGCTGGCGACGGGCATGTGGGGCCGTGACATGGCGGCCAGGATCGGCGTCACCCTGCCGCTCCATGCCTGTGAGCATTTCTACATCGTCACCGAACCCTTCGACGGCATGACGCCGAACCTGCCGGTGCTGCGGGTCTACGACGAATGCGCCTATTACAAGGAAGACGCCGGCAAGATGCTGATCGGGGCGTTCGAGCCCAAGGGCAAGCCCTGGGGCATGGACGGCATTCCCGACGATTTCGAATTCGATCAACTGCCCGACGATTTCGATCATTTCGAGCCGATTTTGGAAGCCGCCATGGGACGCTTGCCGGCGCTGGAGAACGCGGGCATTCAGACCTTCTTCAACGGCCCGGAAAGCTTCACGCCGGACGTCCGCTACAACCTCGGCCCGGCTCCGGAACTCGACGGTCTGATGGTTGCGGCGGGGCTCAACTCCATCGGCATTCAGTCGGCCGGCGGCATCGGCCGCGTGGTCGCCGACTGGATCAAATCGGGCCATGCGCCCATGGACCTGTGGGAGGTCGATGTCCGCCGCCAGATGCCGTTTCAAGCCAACCGCGCCTATCTGCGGGAACGGGTCTCGGAAAGCCTGGGTTTGCTCTACGCCACTCATTGGCCGTTTCAGCAGTACACCACCGGGCGCGGCCTGCGCCGCTCGCCCCTGCATGGACACCTCAAGGCCGCCAATGCCTGCTTCGGCGAAAGTGCGGGCTGGGAGCGGGCCAATTGGTTCGCGCCCGAGGGTACGGCGCCTGAATACGACTACAGCTACGGCCGCCAGAACTGGTTCGATGCGTCCGCCGCCGAACATCGCGCGGCGCGGGAAGGTCTCGCCTTGTTCGACCTGACGTCGTTCGCCAAGTTTCGGGTCGAAGGTGCCGACGCGGCCAAGGTGCTGAGCCGCGTGTCGGCCAACCATGTTGCCGGCGACGCGGGCCGCGCCGTTTATACCCAATGGCTCAACGACCGCGGCGGCATCGAAGCCGACCTGACGGTGACGCGGCTTGCCGAGGATGCCTTTCTGGTCGTCACCTCCGGTGCCTGTCAGGTTCGGGACTTCCATTGGCTCAAGGGCCATGTGGACGACCATGAGCGCTGCACCGTCACCGACGTGACCTCGGGCCATGCGGTGATCGGTGTTGCCGGACCGCGGTCGCGGGACCTGCTGGCCAAGCTGACGCCGGAAGATCTTGCCAACGCGGCCTACCCCTTCGGTGCCAGCCGCGAGGTCGAATTCGCAATGGCGATGGCGCGCATGACCCGTATTTCCTATGCGGGCGAGCTGGGTTGGGAAATCATGGTGCCGACGGAATTTGCGGCCCATGTCTATGAAGCCGTCGTCGCGGCGGGCCGGGAATTCGGCCTTGTTCATGCCGGCATGCACGCCATGAATTCCCTGCGCATCGAAAAAGCCTATCGCCATTGGGGGCACGATATTTCCGATGAGGATACGGCGCTGGAAGCCGGGCTTGGCTTCGCCGTCGCCTGGGACAAACCCGGGGGCTTCATCGGCCGGGACGCATTGCTGGCCCAGCGGGAGGTGGGGATCAAACGCCGCCTGCTGCAGTTTCTGGTCAGCGATCCCGATCCGCTGCTCTACCACAACGAGCCGATCTGGCGGGGCGCGGACATCGTCGGCAAGGTGACGTCGGGGATGTACGGCCATACGTTGGGTGGTGCCGTCGGCATGGGCTATGTGACCGTGCCGGACGGCGGTCTGGCGGCGATCGACGGCCATGCCTACGAGATCGAGATCGCCGGTGTGCGCTATCCGGCACAGGCATCGCTCAAGCCGCTTTATGATCCGGCCTCATCGCGCCTGCGCGGCTGATTTTCGGCGATTTTCCCTATCATTTTGCCCTCTTGCCGGCCCGGTCCCGCCCCGGATCGAGGAAAATGTCATATTGCTTTAATCTATCAATCACATAGTTATTAGCGATTTGACAAATCCTTGGGCGCTCACGAGAATTCCCCAAACCGAGGCACGGGCTCCCGTGCCGGACGATTTCAAAAGGTGAGCAGCATCATGGATCAGACCCCCTCCCATCCCAGCAGCGTTTCCGTCAACGGCCGCACCTATGCTTGGCCCAGCCAGCCCCTGGTGGTCGTCTGCATCGACGGCTCGGAGCCTGATTACATTGAACAGGCCATCGCTGGCGGGCATATGCCGTTTCTGGAAAAGGCGCTGAAGGGCGGGTCCGACCTGCGCGCCGAATGCGTGGTGCCCAGCTTCACCAACCCCAACAATCTATCGATCGTCACCGGCGTGCCGCCCAAGGTTCACGGCATTTCCGGCAACTTCTTCCTCGACCCGGACACGGGCGATGAAGTGATGATGAACGATCCCAAGTTCCTGCGCACGGACACCATCTTCAAGGCCTTCCACGATGCCGGTGCCAAGGTCGCCATCGTCACCGCCAAGGACAAGCTGCGCCGCCTGCTGGGCCACGGCCTCGACTTCACGACCGGGCGCGCCGTGTCGTTTTCGTCGGAAAAGGCGGACCAGACCAGCAAGGCCGAAAACGGCGTCGACAATGCCCAAGCCCTGGTCGGCCGGCCGATCCCCGACGTCTATTCGGCGGATCTGTCCGAATTCATCTTCGATGCGGGCGTCAAGCTGATGGAAACCATGCGCCCCGACATCATGTATCTGTCGACCACGGATTACATCCAGCACAAGCACGCCCCCGGCACGCCGGTGGCCAACGCCTTCTACGCCATGATGGACAGCTACTGGGCCAAGCTGGACGCCCTGGGCGCGGTTCTGGCCATGACCGCCGACCACGGCATGAACGCCAAGTTCGACGCCGACGGCCAGCCCGACGTGATCTATCTGCAGGAAGTGCTGGACGACATTCTGGGGGCGGGCAAGGCGCGGGTGATCCTGCCGATCACCGACCCCTACGTGGTCCATCACGGCGCCCTCGGCTCCTTCGCCACCGTCTACCTGCCGGCGGATGCCGATCAATCCGCCGTCATCAGCAAGCTGGCCGCCGTGCCCGGCGTGCAGAAGGTCTACGACAAGAAACACGGCTGCGCCGAGTTCGAATTGCCGGAAGACCGCCTGGGCGACCTGATCGTGGTGTCGGATAAATCCAAGGTGCTGGGCACCTCGGCCGACCGTCATGACCTCAGCCAGTTGAAGGATCCGCTGCGCTCCCACGGCGGGGTGACGGAACAGAGGGTGCCGTTGATCGTGACCCGCCCAGCCGACGTCGAGGGCGGCCGGCGGCTCCGCAACTTCGACATCTTCGATGTCGCGCTGAACCACACGGCGCTTGCGCAAAACGCAGCCTGAACACCGCAGAATTAAACAACACCCCACCGGGGACGTTTGGAGGAAAATTCCATGGACAGTGCCGTTACCGACCTCAATGACACCGTGATTCACGAAAAACTCCGTATCGTCGGAGACAGCGGCGAGCGCGACGAGCGCATCGACGTCATGAACCCCTATACCAACAAGGTCGTCGGCACGGTGCCCAAGGCCTCGGTCGCCGACGTCAAGAAGGCGTTCAAGACGGCTGCCGAATACAAGCCCCAGCTGACCCGTCACGAGCGCGCGGAAATCCTCAAGAAGACCGGGGAAATCCTTTATTCCCGCCGTGAACAGGTGTCCGATCTGATCACCGCCGAATGCGGCCTGTCGAAAAAGGATTCGATGTACGAGGCCGGGCGGTCCAACAGTGTGTTCAATCTGGCCGCCGCTTTGACCCTGATGGACGACGGCGAGGTGTTCTCCTGCGACGTTTCGCCCTCGGGCCCCAAGCGCAAGATCTTCACCACGCGTCAGCCGTTGACGGCGATCAGCGCCATCACGCCCTTCAACCACCCCTTGAACCAGGTCGCGCACAAGATCGCGCCTTCGGTCGCGACCAACAACTGCATGGTCCTGAAGCCGACGGAAAAGACGCCGCTGACGGCGATGCTGCTGGCCGACGTGCTGTATGAAGCGGGCCTGCCGCAGGAAATGTTCCAGGTCATCACCGGCGACCCGGCGGATATCGCCGACGAAATGATCACCAATGAACACGCCGAACTGGTGACCTTTACCGGCGGCGTGGCTGTCGGCAAGTACATTGCCGAACACGCGGGCTATCGCCGCATGGTGCTGGAACTGGGCGGCAACGATCCCCTGATCGTCATGGAAGACGCCGACTTGGAAAAGGCCGCGACCCTCGCCGTTGCCGGGGCGACCAAGAATTCGGGCCAGCGCTGCACCGCGGTGAAACGTATCCTGGTGGTCGACGCGGTCGCCGACGAGTTCGTCAAGATCGCCCTGGAAAAGGTCAAGGCCATCAAGTACGGCGACCCCATGGACCCGGACACGGATGTCGGTACGGTGATCGAGGAAAAGGCCGCCATGCAGTTCGAACGGCGGGTCAACGACGCCGTCGCCAAGGGCGCGGAACTGCTGTATGGCAACAAGCGGGACGGCGCTCTCTATTCGCCGACCCTGGTCGACCGGGTGCCCTTCGATTGCGAACTGGTACGCGAAGAAACCTTCGGCCCCGTGGTGCCGATCATCCGCTGCCCCAACGACATCGCCGAGGTTATCAAGATTTCCAATTCGACCGCCTTCGGCCTGTCGTCCGGCGTGTGCACCAACAACATGGAATACATCACCCGCTTCATCGACGGCTTGGTCGTCGGGACGGTCAACGTCTGGGAAGTTCCCGGTTTCCGTATCGAGATGTCGCCCTTCGGCGGGATCAAGGATTCGGGCCTGGGCTACAAGGAAGGCGTGATCGAGGCGATGAAGAGCTTCACGAATGTGAAGACCTTCTCCATGCCCTGGCTCAGCTAGTCGACGTGGCCCTGAAGGTATCCGATTGCGGAGGTCAGGTTTTCAGACTATAAGCGCACTCAGTGCGTTTATTTAGAGGCGGGCGACGATTTTGCAGGGGCCGGACGGCATGCCGTCCGGCGCCGCGGCCCTGAAACCTGCACCGGAAAGCACGAAGACACGTGGAAACCATTATCAACATCGTCGGCGGCGTCGCCCTGCTTCTGTGGGGCATCCGCATGGTGCGCACGGGGATCACCCGATCCTTCGGCGCGGACCTGCGGCACGCGTTGGCGGCCTCGGCCCGCAACCGGGTGACGGGATTGGCCGCCGGGTTTGGCGTCACGACGATTCTGCAAAGCTCGACGGCGACGGCGCTGATCGTCTCATCCTTCGCCGGTCAGGGGTTGATCGCGGGGGTCGCGGCGCTGGCCATCATGCTGGGGGCCGATGTTGGCTCGACCATGATCGTGCAGGCCCTGTCGCTCAATCTGAACTGGCTGTCGCCGGTGTTGATTTCGATCGGCGTGTTCTTGTTCCTGTCGACGGAAAACAGCCGCCGCCGCGCCATCGCCCGGGCGTTGATCGGGCTTGGCCTGATGCTTCTGTCTTTGCGTCTGATCGCCCTGGGCTCCCTGCCGTTCCGCGAAAGCGAGGCCATGGCGGTGCTGGTCGGACCACTGACCAGCGAGCCCCTGTTGGCCATCGTTTTCGCCGCGGCCTTGACCTGGGCATCCCATTCCTCGGTCGCGGTCGTTCTGCTGATCATGTCGCTTGCCGGCATGCAGGTGTTGAACGTGCAACTGGCCATGACCATGGTGCTGGGCGCCAACCTGGGCGGGGCGCTGGCCGCCGTCGGGTTGACGGCCAAGGCCCTGCCGGCCGTGCGCCGGGTGCCGATCGGCAACCTGCTGATGCGCATGATCGGCGTGTTCGCCGTGCTGCCCCTGGTGCCTTATCTGCAGCCTTACCTGGCGGTTCTGGGCGACACTCCGGAACGCCTGCTCGCCAATTTCCACACGGGCTTCAATCTGGCGCTCGTCGTGCTGTTCCTGCCGGCGCTCGCCCTGGTCGATTGGGCCGCCCGGCGCATCGCCCCGGACCGCCCGGCGACCGACGATCCGGGCAGCCCCCGTTATCTGGACGAAGGCGCCCTTGATACGCCGTCGGTGGCCCTGACGGGTGCCGCCCGCGAGACCCTGCGCATGGGCGACGCGGTGAAAGCCATGCTGTCGGCGGCGCGCGATGTCCTGCGCACCAACGACGCCACCCTGCGCAAGACGGTCGAGGCCCAGGACGATGTGGTCGACCGTCTGCACGAGGCGATCAAGCTCTACCTGACGCGCCTGACCGAAGAAGAAATGGACAAGGCGGAAAGCCAGCGCAGCATCGAAATTCTCAGCTTCACCACCAACCTGGAACATGTCGGCGACATCATCGACAAGAACCTGATGGAACTGGCGGGCAAGAAGATCAAGGGCCGCATCAGCTTCTCCGACGAAGGCCAGCGGGAACTGGAAGCCTTCCATAACCGCATCCTGCAGAACCTGGACCTGGCCCTGCATGTTTTTGTCTCGGCCGATGAAGAGGCCGCGCGCCGCCTACTGCACGAGAAGACGGAAATCCGTGACCTGGAACGCCGCTATGTGGAAAACCATTTCCGCCGCATGGGCGAACGCCGGCCAGACACGCTGGATTCCAGTTCCCTGCACCTGGACGTGCTGCGCGACCTGAAGCGGGTCAACAGTCATCTGACCTCGGTCGCCTATCCGATCCTGGAACGTCTGGGCGCGCTCACGGAAAGCCGCCTGATCGACGAGACGGAACCGTCGCGGGAAGATGCCGTACCGCCCCTGGGCGCTCAGCCCAGGCGGGAAGACGGCTGAGTCGCGCCCGCGCCGCCTTGTTAACCTGACAGACCGCGCAGGCGTTCCGTGCGCCGGCGCAGAAGCTCCAGCGTCGTCAGCAGGGCAATCGAAAACAGAATCAAAATCGTCGCCGCCGCCAGGATGGTCGGCGAAATTTGCTCGCGGATGCCGTTCCACATCTGCAGCGGAATGGTCTGCTGGTCGTAGGAGGCGACGAACAGCACCACCACGACTTCGTCGAACGAGGTGACGAAAGCGAACAGGGCACCCGAAATCACGCCCGGCAGGATCAGCGGCAGGATCACCTTGCGGAAGGTCGTTACGGGCGAGGCGCCCAGGCTGGCCGCTGCGTGGATCAACGATCGGTCGAAGCCCGACAGGGTCGCCGTCACGGTGATGATGACGAAGGGAATGCCCAGCATGGCATGGGCCAGCACGATGCCGATGTAGGTATGGGCCAGCCCGGCCTTTGAATAGAAAAAGAACAGCCCCGTCGCGGAGATGATCATGGGCACGATCATGGGCGAGATCAGCAGCGCCATGACGGCGCGGCGGAACGGCATTTCCGGGCGCGACAGGCCGAGCGCGGCCAGGGTGCCCAGCGCCGTCGCGATCAAGGTTGAGGAGATGCCGATGGCGAAAGAATTCTTGGCCGCGTGGATCCATTGCGAATTGGCCCAGGCATCGGCCCACCAGGCGCCGTCGCGGATCGCGTCGGGCGCGGTCATGCCATAGGTCAGCAGCCGGTCGTACCAGCGCAGGGAGAAGCCGTCCGGATCAAGCGCCAGCATGTCGCGGGTGAAGGTGAAATAGGGCTCCGCGTTGAACGACAGGGGCACGATGACGATGATGGGCGCGATCAGGAACAGGAACACACCCGCGCAGAACGCCAGGTACAGGCGGCGCCATATGCGCTCAAACATCGTTGCATGCGGAGGCATGGACATCTTCTGGACCTATCCCAGCTTCATGTTGTCGACGCCGACCAGCCGGTCATACAGCCAGTAGAGCAGGATCACGCCGCCCAGCAGCAACGCCCCCAGCGCCGCCGCCAGGCCCCAGTTGAGGCTTTGCAGCATGTGGAAGGCGATCTGGTTGGAGATCAGCTGCCCCGACGAGCCGCCGACCAGGGCCGGGGTAATGTAGTAGCCAACGCTGATGATGAACACCAACAGGACGCCGGCGCCAATCCCGGGCACGGTCTGCGGCAGGTAAACGCGCAGAAATGCCGTCACCGGTCCGGCGCCCAGGGACCGCGCGGCGCGCACGAAGTCCTTGGGCACGGTCTTCATCACCGAATAGAGCGGCAGGATCATGAACGGCAGCATGATATGGGTCATGGCGATGACCGTGCCCCATTGGTTGTACATGAGCTCCAACCGTCCATCGTCGCCGAGAATGCCGACCGAAACCAAAAGGTCGTTCAGCACCCCCTGGCTTTGCAGCAGGGTGATCCAGGACGTCGTGCGCACCAGCAGGGACGTCCAGAACGGCAGCAGCACCATGACCATCAACAGGTTGGAATATTTGAGCGGCAGGTTGGCCAGGAGATGCGCCACCGGATAGCCCAGGATCAGGCAAAGCGCGGCGATCAGCGCCGACAGGAACAAGGTGCGCTGAAACAACAGGCCGTAGATGCGCCGGTTTTCCGGCGCCCGGGTGATGTTCCCGGTCGCGTCATAGGTCAGGTCCAACGCCTGTGCGTAGAAGGCCGAGGTATGCGGTGACGCGGCGCGGGCCATCACGGTCCATAGGTGAAGGTCACCCCATTCGCTGTTGAGGGCGAGCAGTTGTTCCTTATAGGGCGGGCCCTTGATCTTCTTGATCTTGCGGGCCGTCGACTTGAACAGGCTGGTGGCGCCCGAGCGTTCATAATTGATGCGGGTGCCGACCTGGGCGTGGGTGCGGTTCTTGCGCGCGTCTTTCAGGTCGAGGGCCAGCGCTTCGAAGGCCGCTTCCCCCGGCACGTCCGAGACCTCATGGCTTCGCAACCAGGATGACAGCCGCGGCATGTTGTCGGAAAACACCGGGTTGTAGACGCTGAGATACAGCATCTGCCCGATCGGCACGGCGAAGGTCACGATCACGAACAGCAACAGCGGGGCGACCAGCAGCAGGGCCTTGATCCGCGCGCGCCGGGTCGCCCGCGCCAGGGCGGTCTTGAGCGGCGTGCCGTCGCCGGTGGTCAGCGGGCCCCCATCGCCCGCCGCCACGGTTTCGGCCGCCGTCGTCATCTCCTGCTCCCGCCTTCGCCGCCTAGTTGGACGCGATCCAGGCGTTGAAGCGCTCGTTCAATTCCGAATCCCGGTCGGCCCAGAATTCGAAATTGTTGACCAGCGCATTGCCCATGTTCGCGGCCGCCGTCGGCATGTGGGGGGCCATCTGGGTCTTGCCGTCCTGATAGAGCCCGACCAGCTTGCCAGACGATTTCCGCGCCGGGCCATAGGCGATGTATTTGGCCTGATCCGCCAGGCGCTGGGTGTCCGTGGCGAACTTGATGAACTCCAGGGCCAGGTCCTTGTTGGGGGCACCCTTGGGGATGACGAACAGGTCGAAGTCCAGCACCTGGCCGTCCCACACGATTTCAAAGGGTTTGTCCTCGCCAATGGCGGCGTTGAAGATGCGGCCGTTATAGGCGGTGGTCATGGAAACCTCGCCGTCGGCCAAAAGCTGCGGCGGCTGGGCGCCCGCTTCCCACCACACGACGTGCTTCTTGATGCTGTCCAACTTCTTGAAGGCGCGGGTCACGCCGGCATCGGTGGTCAGCAGCTTGTAGACATCGCCCGCCGGCACGCCGTCGGCCATCAGGGCCATTTCCAGGTTCGGCTTGGCCCCCTTGCGCAGGCCCCGCTTGCCGGGAAATTTCTCGACGTCGAACAGGTCGGCGATGGTCTGGGGCTTGGCCCCCTTGAACTTGGCCGCGTCATAGGCGAACACGGTCGACCACACGATGTTGGCGACGGCGCAATCGGTCAGGGCGCCGTCGATGAAGTCTTCGGTCGCCGGCGTGCCGTCGGGGGCCGGCGGCAGCACTGCAGGGTCGATGGTTTCCAGCAGGCCTTCGTCGCAGTAACGCACGGCGTCCGAATATTCCACGTCGGCCACGTCGATGGAGACATTGCCTGCCTTGACCTGGGCCTTGATGGGAGAGGCCGGGTTGGGCGCGTCGACGGATTTGATCTTGTGTCCGGTCTTGGCCATCCAGGGTTTGTGATAGGCCTCGACCTGGCTTTTGGTATAGGCCCCGCCCCAGGACACGACGGTAATCTCACCGGCATGCGCGGGTTGCGCGGCCAGCAGCAGCCCCGCCGCAAGGGCGGCGGCAATCGGTTTCATGGGGGTCATCTTCGTGTTCTCCTGCATCAGCTAAGGTGTCTGTGTCAGATGTCTATGGGATCGAGCGCGCGGCAGTCGGCGGCCTGCCAGCCGACGGTGACGGTATCGCCGACCTTGACCGAGGGGCGCTCTCCGTCGTTGCGCAGCTTGACCACGAAGCCGTCGTCGCCGGCCACGGTCATGCGCACGCGGATATGGTCACCGAGATAGATCAGTTCCGCCACCCGGCCGGGCAGGCGGTTGGACAGGCTGTCGTCCGCGGCATCGACCAGGATGACCCGCTCCGGGCGGATCGATAGGGTCGCCCGCGTGCCGACATCGCCCACATTGACGGCGAGTGCGGTGACGCTGCCGCCGCCGTCCAGGTCGACGCGGCATTCATCCCCCCGGACGTCGGTCAGGGTGCCGCTCAGGCGGTTGTTCTCGCCGATGAACTGGGCGACGAAGGAATTGGCGGGCTTTTCGTATAATTCGTCCGGGGTCGACAATTGCTGCACCACGCCCTGATCGAACACGCAGATGCGGTCGGCCATGGTCAGGGCTTCGGCCTGGTCGTGGGTGACGTAGACCACGGTGACGCCCAGGTTGTCGTGGATATGCTTGATTTCGTACTGCATCTGCTCGCGCAGCTGCTTGTCCAAGGCCCCCAGGGGCTCGTCCATCAGGATCAGGTCCGGTTCGAACACCAGCGCGCGGGCGACGGCCACGCGCTGCTGCTGGCCACCGGAAAGCTGCGCCGGACGGCGGCTGCCGAAATCGGGCAGTTCGACCATGTCGAGGGCGCGGGCGACCTTGGCCGNNATCTCGGCCTTGGGCATNTTGCGCACGCTTAAGGGNAANGCCANGTTTTCCGCCACNGTCATATGNGGNAACAGGGCATANTTNTGNAACACCATGCCGATGCCCCGCTTGTGGGGCGGCACGGCGTTGATGGGATTGCNGTTCAGGAAGATTTCACCATGGGTCGCCGGCTCGAAACCGGCCAGCATCATCAGCGAGGTCGTCTTGCCCGATCCCGACGGCCCCAGCATGGTCAGGAACTCGCCCCGGGCGATGTCCAGGTTCAGGTCCTTGATGACCAGGGTTTCGCCGTCGTAGCTCTTCTGAACGTTCTCAAAGCGGACACTGGCGCCCGTGCCGCCGGTGGCGGCGGGGGCGGGGTCGTCTGTCCCTGTCGGTTCGCTGCTGCGTTGAATGTTCAATACCGATCCGTACGGTCTGTTTCCGCGGTCAAAACATTATACGTGCCGTGATCCCGGGCAGGGTAGAGGACCGGGCGAGGCCCCGCAACCGCCCGCCGGGGAAAAAACGGGGAAGGGCGCAGAAATCCGCCGCATGCGTTGACAAAGGGTGCGGGATGCCTATACTCCCGCGCTTCCTTTCCGGGAACGTGGATGTCGCTGCCTATCGGGCGCATCCCGCCCCCTTCTGAAGCCCACAAGGGCCAGGGAGGGATCAAGGCCTACCGGGACAACGTAGACCGCCGCGGCGATAAAAACCGGCCGCCGGCAAAGCAAAAAGGACTGATAAGTCATGTCGAAGCGTCTTGCCTCGAAGTACAAGATTAACCGCCGCCTGGGCGAAAACCTTTGGGGTCGCCCGAAAAGCCCCGTCAACACCCGCGAATACGGCCCCGGCCAGCATGGTCAGCGGCGCAAGAAGCCGTCCGATTTCGGCACGCAGCTGATGGCCAAGCAGAAGCTGAAAGGCTACTACGGCAACATCTCGGAAAAGAAGTTCCGCATGTATTACGCCGAAGCCTCGCGCCGCAAGGGTGACACCTCGGAAAACCTGATCGGCCTGCTGGAGCGCCGCCTGGACGCCATCGTCTATCGCATGAAGTTCGTGCCGACCGTGTTCGCCGCCCGTCAGTTCGTCAACCACGGCCATGTCAAGGTCAACGGCAAGAAGGTGAACATCCCCTCCTATCAGGTCCGCGAAGGCGACGTGATCGAGGTCAAGGAAAAGTCCCGCGAAATGCCGCTGGTGCTGCTGGCCATCGAATCGACCGAGCGCGACATTCCCGAGTACATGGAAGTGAACCACAAGAAAATGGCCGGTACCTTCCTGCGCACGCCGAAACTGGCCGATGTGNCCTATCCGGNTCAGATGGAACCGAACCTGGTCATCGAATTCTATTCCCGCTAGTCCGGGACGAACGTCGCGCGCGGTTTTCTCCGCGCCGGAAAAGGGGCACCNTCGGGTGCCCCTTTTTTGTTGCGGAGACGGGAAGGAGACCAGCCATGACGCCGAAAGAAATCGTCGAAAGCTTCTATGCCGACGTGTGGAACCGCCGCGACTACGATCAGGCCCGGCGCATCATCGCCAGGGACTTTAGGTTCCGGGGATCGCTGGATGACGAACGGTCGGGGGTCGAGGGCTTCATCGACTACAACAAGGGCGTTCACAAGGCGCTCGGCGGCTATACCTGTACCATCCGCGACATGGTCGCGGACGACGGGCGCGTCGCCGCCCAGGTGTATTTCGAAGGCGTCCATCAGGACGTTTTCTTCGGCGTGCCGGCGACGGGAAAAACGCTGCACTGGATGGGGGCGGCGTTCTTCGACATCCGGGACGGGCAAATTCAAAGCCTGTGGGTGCTGGGTGATATCGACGGTCTGAAACGCCAACTGGGCCTGACGGAAACGACCTGGGCGTGACCGCCGGTCCCGCCGCCCCAGGAGCAATTCAGAGTGGGGGCGACGGGCCGGGGTTGAAGGTCAGGCGGCGGCCGCTTCCTCGGCGGGCGCCTGGCGGATCAGATAGTCGAAGGCGGACAGGGCGGATTTTGCCCCTTCGCCCATGGCGATGATGATCTGCTTGTGCGGCGTGGTNGTCGCATCGCCGGCGGCNAAGANGCCGGGGACGGANGTCTCGCCCCGNTGATTGACCTCGATCTCNCCGCGCGGNCTCAGNNCCANGGCNCCNTTCAGCCATTCCGTGTTGGGCACCAGGCCGATCTGCACGAAGATGCCTTCCAGCTCGATCGTATGGGACTGCTCGGTCGCCCGGTCGGTGTAGATCAGGCCGGTGACCTTGCTTCCGTCGCCCCGCACTTCCGTGGTCAGGGCCTGGGTGATGATGGTCACGTTGGCCAGACTGCGCAGCTTGCGTTGCAGGACCTCGTCGGCTCGCAATTGCTTGTCGAACTCGATCAGGGTGACATGGGCGACGATGCCGGCCAGGTCGATGGCCGCTTCGACACCTGAGTTGCCGCCGCCGATCACGGCCACGCGCTTGCCCTTGAACAGGGGGCCGTCGCAGTGCGGGCAGTAGGCGACGCCCTTGTTACGGTACTCGTCCTCGCCGGGCACGTTCATCTGCCGCCAGCGGGCCCCCGGGCTCAGCACGATCGACCGGGACTGCAGCGTGGCGCCGCTTTCCAGGGTGATCTGGTGCAGGCCGCCCGGCTGTGTGGCCGGGACCAGCGCCGTCGCCCGCTGCAGGTTCATGATATCGACGTCGTAGTCGCGGACATGGGTTTCCAACGCCGCCGCCAGGGCGGGGCCTTCCGTATGGGGGACGGAGATGAAGTTCTCGATCGCCATGGTATCCAGCACCTGACCGCCGAACCGTTCGGAGGCGACGCCGGTGCGGATGCCCTTGCGCGCGGCATAGACCGCGGCCGCGGCACCGGCCGGCCCGCCGCCGACGATCAGCATGTCGAACGGGTCCTTGGCGTCGATGGCTTCGGCGGCGCGGTCGGCGGCCCCCGTATCCAGCTTGGCCAGGATCTGTTCCAGCTCCATGCGGCCCTGGGCGAAGGGCTCGCCGTTCAGGTAGACCGCGGGCACGGCCATGACCTCGCGGGCCTCGACCTCGTCCTTGAACAGGCCGCCGTCGATGGCGACATGGGTGACGCCCGGGTTGAACACGGCCATGACGTTCAGCGCCTGGACCACGTCGGGGCAGTTCTGGCAGGACAGGGAGAAATAGGTTTCAAAGCGGAACTCACCGCTCAGGCCTTTGACCTGTTCCAGGACCTCGGGGGCTATTTTGGGCGGGTGGCCGCCCGAATGCAGCAGGGCCAGGACCAGGGACGTGAATTCGTGGCCCAGCGGGATGCCGGCGAAACGCAGGCCCGTTTCCGCACCGTCGCGCAGGATCGTGAAGGACGGCACGCGGGCGTCGGCTTCCGCACCCTCGGCGCGCCGCCAGGAGACTTTGTCCGACAATTGGGCGATGTCGCCCAGCAGGGTTTCCAGGCCCCCCGACGCCTTGGCGTCGTTCAGGGT
>PALN01000010.1 GCA_002706405.1 Rhodospirillaceae bacterium
ACCGCCGTGGATAAAGAATGCATCCGGGTTTCCGGTAACCGCCAGGCCGGCGAACGCGGCCAGGCCGACGGCGACGATCGCCGAACCCGGAATGGCAAAGGCGACGGGAAAGCCCGAGCCGAGGGCGACGGCCAACATCACGACCAGTAGGACGAGGAAGAAGAGTTCCATCCTCAGCCCCCCCCAGCGCTGCCCGTTGGCGCGGGCTCTCCCAGCACGTCGGCCATCCCGCCGAACATCATGCTGACGAATTGAATGATGAGCGTGACCGCAAACACCCCGACCAGTACGGTCATCAGGTAGAGGATGTACATGCCGTCGCCGACGCCTTCGATCTCGAAGGTTCGCAGGGCGCTGTTGAGGATGCCGGTGCGGCCTGCCGTGCCGACGCTCAGGATCAACCAGCAGAACGGCATACCGAGCACCAGGGCACCGATGGAGTTGACCAGCCCGCGGCAGCGGGGATTTGCTTCCGCGTAAAGCAGATCAATTCGCACATGGCCATCCTCATAAAGGGTGTAGGCGCAGCCCAGCATGAATAGGGCCGCGTACCAGAAGCGGACCAGATCGCCCATGTAGGTCTGTTCGTAGGAAAACTCGAAGCGGAACAGCACGATTAGTAGTTCGGCGACGACGATCATCAGGACCAGCCAAGGTAGCGCCAGGACCCGTGTGCGAAGCGCGATGGCGAGCCCGATTGCGACCAAGGGCATGTGTACATAGGCACCGCGCAATTCCGCGCGCCCCAGAGTATCTGCCAGCGGCGCGCCGACCAGGCCGATCAGGAGTTGCTCGCCCTTCAGAAAGGCAAGAGTGAAGTCGATCAGACCGATCAACAGAACGGCCCAGAACCCGGCGCGGATGAGCACGGCATTGAGCCCAAAGACCCGCTGGTGGTCGGTTCTAAGGCTGCGGTCCCTGGTGCGTGCGACATGGGCGGCGGCGGCCAGTACGGCGGCAGCGTAGATGGCCACCTGTAACCAGATGCGGGGGTCGTGGCCGCCAGTGGACGGGTTGGCCAAAATCCTGACGCCAGGCCATCCAAGCCAATTAGTCAGGAAATTATTGAATAGAAAGGCGGCAAGTACGCCGATGATGGCCCAACCAAAAATTCTCGTCAGGGCTATGGGGAAGTTCGGTATGGAAGCAAAGCCAGCATTTCGTTTGTTCTGCTTAAGCTCCGGCATGATGCCCCCTTAACCCTTATTTTTCGTGCCATTCAGGAACGTCGACGTCAAAATCAAAAACGCGCCGATGAATATGAAAGCATCGGCAGCGTTGAAAGCAGGCCAGTGCAGTCCTTGCCAATGAAAATCGAGGAAATCGGTTACAGCACCTAGTCGCCAACGATCGATGATGTTGCCGAGTGCTCCGCCCGCAACCAGGGCCAGTCCTCTGCGCTCTCCCGGCAAGCGGGATCTTAATGCCCAGGTCATCAGCAGACTGGCGATCGCAAGGGAGAGAAGAGCCAGTGTTCCTGGTCGGGAGGCAAAAAAATCCTGGAACATGCCGAAACTTACGCCGGTGTTGAAGGTCAACATCAGGTTAAAAAAAGAGGTCACCTCGATCACTCTCGGCGGGTCCATCACTCTGGTAAGGATGATCCACTTAGTCACCTGGTCGCCAGCCGTCGCCCCTGCCGCCAGGAAAAACGGTGAAAGTGTATGCAAGCCGGTCTGCCGGCAGCGATTACCGAAGATTAGTCTGGGCAATGTCGTGCCAATCCATTTCTTCACTCCTTACCTCCCGGCCATCGTTGTCTCTAATTTACAATCGATATGGCCGATGCCTTTTGACGCTTCTGGAAGACTGATCGAATCGTAAAAAAAGACGGTGCAGAACGCCTCCCCCGAGCTTTTTCATCTAAAGCACCTCTGTTCAGCGCCTGCGCCACCAACAGGAAAACCAACGGCTTCGATACGCACCTCGTCAATTCGAAATCNAACCNGNGCGCATATNGCAACTTCAAAGCTATNCAGCCTCNTGTTTGNTATCTNNCCTTTGGCACTCGTCGATATTCTTATTCNCATGTTTTCCANGTGCCGTTTGGCCGGCCTGCGTGCTGGTCCACTCNGATCTTGCCTGNAGGACAATNTGCGTTGCCGACCAAAGAAACAGCCCGGCCATGANGGCGGCNACGATAAGGTCGGGCCATGCAGTGCCGGTAAACCAGACACCTGCCGCTGCCAACATAACAGCCACGTTTCCGATGGCATCGTTTCGGCTGCAAAGCCAGACAGANCGGACATTCGCATCCCCGTCTTTAAATCGCCTCAACAAGAGGACACTGATAATATTGGCGGCCAGCGCCATGAAACCGATTGCGCCCATGATTGTCGCCGAAGGCATACCCAGAATTAGGACCTGATATGCTGTTGAGCCGAACACCCAAAGCCCCATAGCGCCGAGACTGAACCCTTTCGCGAGCGCTGCCATTGCCCGAATTCTGAGAGACATGCCGATGACAAATAAGCTGATTGCATAGGTTACGGTGTCACCAAGAAAGTCGAGCGCATCTGCTTGCAAGGCTTTCGACCCAGCAAAAGCGCCCGCGGCCATTTCGACGAAGAACATTGAGCCGTTAATCGCGATAACAACCCATAGCGCACGTTTGAAATCCTTTGAAACTCCATCGAATTTGGCAGTATCTCCGCAACAATTGGCACTCATATGGATCGGCTCCTTTAATCCGTGGTGGGCACGTTCATTGAAACTGTCCGCCGCTTTGCATTCGTCGATCCGCAGATGCTACAATCTACAATCGTTGTAGGAGCAATAGGAAAAACTGATGACCGTTGAAAGCACCTCCATTGGGGAATTGGCTGAGCGTGCCGGATGTACGGTCCAGATCATCCGCCATTACGAGAAAATCGGACTGTTGCCGGAGCCAAGACGGACCAGGGGCAACCGTCGCATCTACTCCGAAGATCAAGCATCTCGGNTGGTTTTCATTCGTCATTGCCGACAACTGGGGTTCAGTTTGGACNATATCCGCCAATTGCTGTCGTTCTGCGGTCAGTCCAATCAGTCATGCGCGCAAGTAGACATNATCGCTCGNAAACACCTCGGTCACGTTCAGGAACGACTCGCGCGCCTTCGGTCTATGGAGCGTGAACTCAAGCGCATGATCAACCAGTGTAGCGGCGGCAAGGTGGCGGAATGCAAAATCATCGAGGTCTTGGCCGATCACTCGAAGTGTTTGAGCGATGACCATTCATCTGCCTGATTTTANCGNGNTTTCTGNTAGNANCGCCTTCGTGTGACATNTNNGCCCAGCTACACGAAAGTGTCNNGNGATCGAAGGNNNGGAGCGTGTNTTCGTNCGCTTTAAAGCATCAAATAGCTGTACTAGGTGGCTGTTCTTGAAGTGACCAATTAACGGCTAGGTTCACTTTAGCTTGCGCCAAACGGGTTCCACACAGGTCTGCCAGGACCAAAATTTTACCATGGCGATATAATTGAATGATGCGGACCAAGCAATCAGCAACAGGCCGTTCAGGGTCTCGATTCCTGTGATGAAGCGCAAGTGATCCGACGGCACGATGTCGCCCATGCCGAGGGAGGTATAGGCGACAATCGAGAAATAGAAATAATCCAATGGCCCCACGATCTGAAGGCCTTCGAGGCTGCCGATCTCAAGCATTCGTTCCCCGAGGACATAGGCCGCTGCATATAGGGCAACTTCAACGACATGGGCAGAAAGGGTCAGCAGCCATATGATCAGAATTCGTCGCTCCGCTGTCATCGCAATGTTCGACATCCCGCCGGACAGCCATCGAAAGACGGCGTAATGCAGGAGGAAAGTCGTGATAACCAGAAAAACCGACATGCCCACTGCGGCGCCCATCTAAACCTCCCCTCGTTTTGTGTTCGCAGAGAACCCCACTGTTGCGTTTGGCATCGTAGAGCTGACATCTCTCTAGGGCTCTATCAGCTTAATATCCTCTCTTGTCCCGAGAACCGTCATCGCCCGCCCGGGATCGATCATCGAAATGAAGACCGAACGTTCATAGGCGTCGGTGATAAGGGAGGCTTGCCGCACGAGCTCTTCCTGGCGTTGCCGATAGCGATCAAGGCCCTGAGTATCTTCCAATATTCGATTTACGGTTTCCGGGTCTCTGACGAACGTCGCGAACTGCGNCCGACGCTCNGNTCCCTNGATGCCCCTCGCCTCACTTTCCCGAAGATCAAGGCGATCCGCCTGATCTGCAGCCAGAGGCGCCGATGGGGCAATCGCAGCCTCTGTCCCGACCGTTGGGATGGGCGGAATAAGGCCGGAATAAAAATCTGTCTGAATGCCGATCATCGAAGTCACTCCATTCCATTGGTTCTCCGATGGTTGCCAACATAGGACCTCCAGTCGCCGGAGGGTCAAGGATAAGATTGAAGAGAATGACGTAAGACCAATCGATCAGGGCGACGTGACGAGCCGTACACTGGCGAAGTCTGCGTCTGCGAGCCGAAGGCATGGAGATGACGTGGAATTATAATTAGTCGGCAGGCGACGATGCGGCCCGGTGTCTGTTGAGTGAAAGCGTATCACCTGACCGGCTTACCAACGTCACGCCGACGATCGTCAACGGTATGCCGATAAAATGTGCCCACCCGAACGTTTCGTCAAAGAAGGTCATGCCGAGAAGAATACCGAATATCGGCACGAGAAAGGCGAAGGCGTTCGCCCGGTTGAGCGGGGTGTGTTCGAGCGCCGAGAACCAGAGGTAATACGCAAGAGCCGTCCCGAAGATACTGAGGCCGAGCAAAGAGGCAACGAAGGCAGGCGTCCATTGCACGCTTGCGGGATCTTCCAGGTACCAAGCAGCTGCCCCTAAAGGAACGCTCCCGATAAGCGTTTGCAGGCCCATCGCCATCAGCACGTCAACCTTGCCGGCGATTTTCTTGATCAAGACGTTGCTGATCGTGATTCCGACTGCCGCCAGCAAAATGTAGGCGATGCCGAGCGCGTAGGTTTCCCCGCCAGTTGAAAAGAACTGCGGGACAGCGATCACCACGATCCCAACAAAACCCAACAGCAATCCGAGCTTCCCCCGAAACGATACAGTTTCACCCAGCATGAGCGCGGCGAGAAACGCCGCCATGAGCGGCTGCGTATTGGCGATAACCGTTGCGACACCCGGCGTCACGAATTCGGCGGCATGGAACATGCCGAGGAATCCGAGGCTCGTTGCGCCCAGGCCGATAAAGATGATCGTGATCCATTCCCGTCCGGTGGCCGGAAGGGGGCGGCGAAGCGCGGCCGCAAGGATCATGAGCGCTGCGCCGGCAATAACCGCGCGCAAGGTTGCGAAGGTCAAATGCGGCGCGAACCCGATCCCGACCGTGATGAGCGGAAAACACGATGCCCAAAGCGCCATGACCACGAGAATCTGCAACGTCGTAATGCGTGACACGGAAGATTTCGGTTGGTCGGAATCCATTTAATGCGCTACCTCGTCTTGAGCCTGTTCCCGGAGGTTTAGCAGAAGGAGGCGTTTCATGCATGTGGCGGTGCCCGAGAAATTCGTGTGGCTTGCATGGTCGTCCGCATTCCTCATTCCGTGGCTGGCGGCATTCATCGCGTTTCCCGCTCACCGAAGAGCGATTCTTTGGACAAGTCTGTTTACGACACCGTTTGGCTTGACGGAGCCTTTGTTCGTGCCTGAGTACTGGAATCCGCCCAGTCTTTTTGACCTCGCGCAACGGACGGGATTTGATATCGAAAGCCTTATTTTCTGCTTTGGCATCGGCGGGATCGGCGCGGTTTCATACAACATCGTGACGGGAAAAGGTCACGGGCGAATGAGGTCGACAGCGCGCCGGCACGCAAGTCATCGGTTTCATTTTTGGGCTGTGGCGGCGCCGTTCCTTGTGTTCCCTATCCTCTATCTGATGGACTGGAACCCCATCTATCCGGCGATCGTCGCCATGGCGTTGGGGGCCGTTTCGACGATGCTCTGCCGACGCGACCTGATTTCTAAAACCTGGGTCGGAGGCGTGTTGTTCCTCATCTATTACCTGA
The DNA here is from genome assembly GCA_002706405.1 of Rhodospirillaceae bacterium. Classification (GTDB taxonomy): domain Bacteria; phylum Pseudomonadota; class Alphaproteobacteria; order Rhodospirillales; family Casp-alpha2; genus UBA1479. The sequence continues at coordinate 6,017 of PALN01000010.1, forward strand.
TCTTTCTTGCCGGACTGGAGTGGTTGTCACCTGGTTACGTCGAAAGGGTTTGGAACCTTGAAGCGCTGTCCGGAATATTGATTTACGGTATGCCTATCGAGGAGCTTCTTTTCGCCGTCATGTTCGGCGCCTATTGGTCCGGCGTCTATGAGCATTTCACTTGGCGGCGTGTGGCAGAAATACACTGATGGATAAATTGACGAGCATGATCTGAAATGGCCAGTGCGAGATGTGTTTTTCTGAAGCTGTGAGCTTCGCGACCGGTGGGGCGTTGATCGCCGGCGGTGGTTTCGCGACCTTCAAGGCCGCGAGAATAAACCGGCGATACCTCCCGTTCGCGATGATGCCTGCGATGGCTGGCGTTCAACAGCTGTTCGAGGGGCACGTCTGGATGGGATTGAATGTCGGCGATCCGACGATGGTATGGTGGGCAGCACTCGGCTTTATGTTCTTTTCTTGGTTCATGTGGCCTGCCTGGGTTCCCTTCAGTGTCTATGTGTTGGAGGCTCCGGAAAGTCGCCGCAAAAAAATGTTCCTGCTGTTTGCGCTCGCCGGAGTCGCGTTGGGCGGCATTCTCTTCGTGCCCCATTTGTTGAATGCGGATTGGATCGATGTCGGCATCAACAACCGGTCCTTGGCGTATGAAGACACCATGTTCCTCGACTATCTCATGCCGCGGTGGATGACATACCTGATCTATCTTTTCCTGATCATCGCGCCGACGCTTTTGTCGACCTATCTTCATGTGCGCTGGTTTGGGCTGACGCTGATCGTCATGCTCACGGTCGTCTATCTGTTTTTGAGCTATGCCTACATATCGTTTTTCTGTTTGTTGGCTGGGTTCGGCACCCTCCATCTCATCTACATCATTCTGCGCAACAAATGCCGCCGGGAATGCCCGGTGCTGTTTTCATAGTTGCCTCGCGGTCCATTCTCAAAATGCGGTCGAGAAACTCTTGACCCTCCGGTTGCCGGAGGGGGCATGTTCGTTCTGTCCCCGCCGAAGTTCGTAGGCGGGAAGGCGAACAAGGGAGTTCCGATGAAATGGAAGCGCTGGTCTACTTCGTCATCTGGGGCGTGTTTATCTTTCTCATGATGCGCATGGGATGCGGCAGCCATGTCATGGGGCATTCGCACCGGCATGGCGGTGCCGACGAGGGAAAAGGTCAAGATGCCGAAAGACGGCAGGACCTGAAATGGTTTCCGCCGGATGAAGATATCGACCCGGTCTGCAAGAAGAAGGTCAGAACCGCCGACGCGAAGCCCAGCGTGTATGACGGCTATGTCTATTACTTCTGCTCGCGCGAGTGCCGGGAGCTTTTCGAGACCAAACCGGNCCTCTACGTCGGGCAGAGTGACGATGCTTCTAACCCGAGACTGGAGGCGAACAATGCCTAATCCGTCAGATACAAAGGTCTCTGAACCAGCCCGCCCCGGGACGCCACTGGCCGGCTCGAGCCGAGTTTCTCGCGTGCCAGTCATGGCGCTTGGAAACAGCTTAGGCGTCTTCTTGGCCATCACCTATCTGCTTTGTGTCGGCTTCGACCTGCTGTTCCCTGATTATGCCATGTACCGTGTCTGGCAGCCCCTGTTGCCGGGCTTTACCTGGCTCACTTGGCCGAGCTTCTTCCTGGGCCTCGTCGAGAGCGTTGCATACGGGTGGTACGTCGCGCTGGTGTTCGGGCCGCTCTACAACTTCTTCGCCTCGCGGAAAGGTTAAAACCTCTCCAGAGCGATGCCTCTCATGTAAATACTCATTCGGAGTCAGTCATGACAGCGCAGCTCACGTTCCTTGGAGGTGTCGGCACCGTCACCGGATCAAAGTATCTGCTTACATTTGGTGGCCAGCGGGTGCTTGTCGATTGCGGCCTGTTTCAGGGTTTCAAGAAGCTGCGTCAGAAGAACTGGGCTCCGCTGCCAATCGAGCCTGGGGAGATTGACGCCGTGGTCCTGACGCATGCGCACCTTGACCACTCGGGATATCTTCCCCTCTTGGTCAGGAATGGGTTCAAGGGACCGGTCTACGCCACCTCTGCGACGACCGAGTTGTGCGGGATCCTGCTGCCGGACAGCGGCCATCTGCAGGAACGCGACGCGGAATTCGCCAATCGACACGGCTTCTCCAAACACCGGCCCGCTGCCCCCCTATATACTGAAAGGGATGCGCAGGACTGCCTTGGCCACTTCCGCACATGTCCATTCGACGTGGACACCGAAGTCGCTGATGCGCTTCAAATAAGATTCCTGCCTGCGGGGCATATTCTTGGGTCTGCGTTCGTCCGCGTATCATTTGGCGGTCGATCACTACTGTTTTCCGGCGATATCGGGCGCCCGAACAGCGCGACGATGGTGGATCCGACGATCGTGCGCGGCGCGGACTATCTCATCATGGAGTCGACCTACGGAAATCGCCTTCATGATCGGGTGAACGTAGAGGACGCTTTGGCCGAAACGATCTCAAGGGTGGCTGCCAGAGGTGGAACCGTCCTGATTCCGGCTTTTGCTGTCGGCCGCGCCCAGTCGATCCTGTTTCATCTGCAGCGGCTCAAGGCGTCGAAACGTATACCAGACCTCCCGGTGTTCTTGGACAGCCCCATGGCTGTCAGCGCCAGCGAGGTTTTCTGCCGCCACATGAAGGAACACCGGCTGACTGCCGAAGAGTGCCAGGCGGCGTGCAACGTCGCGACCTACGTAAGAGAAGCGGAGGAATCGAAAGCGCTTGATGAAAACCCGATGCCTAAGATCATCATATCGGCAAGCGGTATGGCGACAGGCGGGCGGATACTTCATCACCTGAAGTTCTATGTGCCGGATGAACGGCATGCGGTGTTGTTTACGGGGTTCCAGGCCGGCGGAACGCGCGGCGCCAGCTTGGTGGCAGGTGTAAAGTCGGTGAAAATACATGGACGGCATATTCCCATCCGCGCGGAGATCGCGAACCTCTCCATGCTGTCCGCGCATGCCGATGCGGACGAAATCCTGACCTGGCTCGGCAATTTCACGCAGCCTCCTAAACGGACCTACATCACCCATGGTGAGCCGGATGCTTCCGAAGCGCTGCGCGTTCGCATCTCCGATGAATTGCAGTGGCCCTGCGTCGTGCCCGAGTATGGCGACCAGGCCACGCTTGATTGAGCCGTGGATAAGACGCTGGAAGTAGGACGTCGCGTGAAAGATACAGCTACAAACTCCTTGCGCCTGAAGCGCCTTGGGATCGATACGCAGCAGGAAGCGGTCATCTATATGCGGAGCGATTGCCACGTCTGCCGCGCGGAAGGGTTTGCCGCCATGGCCCGTGTCCGCGTGACTGCCGGCGACCGATCGATCATCGCCACGCTGAACCGCGTGAAAGGCGATTTGTTGGCGGAAGGAGAGGCGGGGCTGTCAGAAGCTGCTTGGGGCAGATTAGATGCCCAGGAAGGCGACATGGTGGCGATCGGGCATCCCCGCCCGCCGGACTCCCTGAGCCTCGTTCGTGCGAAAGTCTACGGTTCGGAGTTTTCGGACACAGGTTTGGAAGAGGTCATGCAGGATATCGTGGCAGGCCGCTATTCCGACGTTCAGGTCTCCGCTTTCATCACCGCCTGTTCATCGCACGGGTTGAAACGGCGGGAAATTGTTGCCTTGACCCGCGCCATGGTCTCCGTCGGAGACACTTTGGACTGGGGAGCATCACCGATTGTCGACAAACATTGCGTCGGTGGTCTACCCGGAAATAGAACCACCCCAATCGTGGTCGCAATCATGGCGGCCTGTGGGCTGACCATGCCCAAGACGTCTTCCAGGGCAATCACGTCACCCGCCGGTACAGCGGACACGATGGAAACGCTGGCGCCGGTCGATCTTAACATCGATGCAATGCGGCGCGTGGTCGAGCGTGAAGGCGGGTGTATCGTCTGGGGAGGTGCCNTCTCCCTTAGCCCAGCGGATGACATCCTGATCCGGGTCGAAAGGGCCTTGGACATCGATGGGGAAGGGCAACTCGTTGCGTCGGTGCTATCGAAGAAACTATCCGCAGGATCAACGCACCTCGTTCTCGATATTCCTGTCGGGCCGACGGCCAAGGTGCGAAGCGAAAAGGATGCGCAATCCCTCAGCGAAAACTTGACCGCTGTGGCTTCCGAGATTGGTCTGAAGTCGACTGTTTTACAGACCGATGGGCGGCAACCGGTCGGGAACGGGATCGGGCCCGCTCTGGAAGCCTTGGATGTCCTCTCCGTGTTGAAGGGAAAGCCGGACGCGCCGCATGATCTTAGGGCGCGATCGGTCGCGCTCGCGGCCGCTTTGCTCGAGTTGTCGGGTGCTGCTGGCTCCGGCATGGGCTTTCAGAGAGCCGAAGAAACTCTGGATAGTGGCGCGGCATGGGCCAAGTTCCAGGCTATATGCGAGGCGCAAGGGGGTATGCGGACGCCGCCTGTTTCATCCCAACGACGGGTAATTGACGCAGACGTTTCCGGCGAAATTCTAGGCCTCGACAACCGTCGTCTGGCCAAGGCGGCGAAACTTGCGGGTGCGCCGGACGCGAAAGCGGCAGGTGTGCAATTGCACACACGACCCGGGGACCAGGTGGAGAAGGGGGCGCCGCTTTTCACGCTTTATGCTGAGACGCCGGGCGAGTTGGCTTACGCGCTGGATTACATCGAGCATCATCCGCCCATCTTCGATATCGGAGTTCCGGGATGAGCGCCATCGTGTACCCCCTGCCGGGAAACGAAGTGGTTGCTCATTCGCTTGCCGCAGAAATCGATGGTGAGATCGGAAAGCTCGTTGTGCGCCGCTTTCCCGACGGTGAATCCTACTTCCGGTATGAAACGCCCATCGATGGAAGAGAGGTCATCCTCGTCGCCTCGTTGGACCGTCCCGATGAGAAGGTTCTGCCGGTGATATTCGCCGCCGGGACGGCGAAGGAACTTGGTGCGTCGAAAGTCGGGCTTGTTGCGCCGTATCTCGCCTATATGCGCCAGGACAAAAGGTTCAATCCGGGAGAAGCGGTGTCGTCCATCTATTTCGCCAAAGTCCTCTCGTCATGGATTGATTGGCTTGTCACGATAGACCCTCATCTCCACCGGCGCAGTTCACTTGACGAAATTTATTCGGTGCCGAGTGCCACCGTGCACGCGGCCCCGTTGGTCTCTGAATGGATAAGAGGAGCGATCTCAGCACCTTTGTTGATCGGTCCCGACAGCGAAAGTGAACAATGGGTTGCTGCTGTTGCGGCGGATGCCGGGGCGCCGTTCGTCGTCTTGGAAAAGACGAGGCGAGGAGACCGTGACGTCGAGGTCACGGTTCCCGACGTGGACAAATGGCGCGACCGAACGCCGGTTCTGGTGGACGATATCATCTCGACCGCGCGTACGATGATCGAAACGGTTGGGCATGTCCGGGCGGCCGGCCTGCAAGCGCCGGTTTGCATCGGCATCCACGCGGTATTTGCAGACAATGCTTACGTGGAATTGAAGCAAGCCGGCGCGGGTGAAATTGTGACCTGCAACACGATCGGCCACGACAGCAATCGGATCGATGTCTCAGGATTGATCGCTTCGGCCGTCCGCCGGGTTTTACCCATTTAGATTAGCCTTGACCCTCCGGTCGCCGGAGCCATTAAGGATAACGCGTTACGTTGATGGCCATAAATTCGGATGGCAAACCCCAAGTGACCAGTAAGGTTCTGCAGAGGTGTATTCCCGATGAACGAAACAACGAAACGAAGGCATGCAGTCCGGGGGAACGCGGGAGATTCGACCACCAAGGTCGGAAAGGCAGCGCAATCTAGTCGAGCGAATCAGGCATCGCCGGAACTGTTAGGCGTTCCGGGAGAAAAGGTAGTTCAGGCTGCCGAATATGGGCGAGATCTCTGGCAGCGGTCGATACTGTTTCTGGACACGCTTCGTGAACGCGCCAACAACATGTTGGACCATGAGCGCGCTGGCCTGCCGCCTTTGCTCGATTTCAAATATGAGATGATCCTTGATGGGCGCGATTTTGAGGCTCCTTCAAATTATGCGCTGTTGCGGATTACGGAAGTTGGCGATGATTGTTGGGACGATTGCGTCGATCCAGAAAAACCACCTGTCATCGTTATTGATCCACGCGCAGGGCACGGACCGGGTATCGGAGGATTCAAACACGACTCCGAAGTCGGCATGGCCCTACACGAAGGTCACCCGGTTTACTTCGTAATGTTCTATCCCGAACCATCGCCTGGCCAGACGCTTGCGGACGTGTTGCATGCCCTCCGGCGTTTCGTCGATGAGGTTGCTCAGCGCCACCCTAAAACACCTCCCATATTGTATGGAAACTGCCAAGCCGGTTGGGCGGTGGCGATTTTATCCGCGGATTGCGAGGGCTTGGTCGGCCCGGCTGTGCTTAACGGCTCGCCAATGTCCTATTGGGCGGGGGAAGCCGGCGTTAATCCGATGCGGATAACCGGCGGGCTTCTCGGTGGCGTTTGGCTCGCACATCTTGCCGCCGATCTCGGTAACGGGCGTTTCGATGGCGCGTGGCTTGCGCAGAATTTTGAGAATCTGAAGCCGGAAAAGGCAATCTGGGAAAAGTACGCCGGACTGTTCGCCAAGGTCGATACGGAGCGCGAGCGGTTTCTTGAATTTGAACGATGGTGGAACGGGTTCTATTTCATGAGCCGCGAGGAAATCGTCGCGATCGTCGAAAACCTGTTCATCGGCAATAAACTTGAAAATGGCGAATTCCGAATTTGCAACGGCTGTACCGCTGACCTTCGGCGAATTCGAAACCCGCTCGTCATCTTCGCCTCCTACGGTGATAACATCACCCCGCCGCACCAGGCCTTGGGATGGATCCCGGCCGTGTACAAGGATACGGATGACCTGAAGCGCGCAGGGCAACGTATCGTCTATTTGACGAACCCGCATGTCGGGCATCTTGGGCTATTCGTCTCGGCCAAGGTCGCTCGGCTTAAACACCGCGCGATCCTTGAAAGCCTTGATGAGATCGAAGAGTTGAATCCCGGGCTCTATGAGATGCAAATCGACAACCCGAGCGGCGATCCGGACTGCCATAAACCGCAATTTTCCGTCCGGTTCATAGAGCGCAAAGTCGAGGACATCGACTTTGCGAAACAACCGGAATCTTTCGAACGGGTTCGAGCAGTGTCGGAGGCGAATGAAGCTTTCTATCGGACGTTTGTGAGCCCTTGGGTGCAAGCCGCGACAAATCCTTGGATCGCGGAAACCCTCAAATGGCAGCACCCCATGCGTGTCAGCCGCTATGTATTTTCGGAAGTTTTTAACCCTTGGATGAGGGTTGTCGCGGGTCTCGCCGACGTGGTGGCAAAAGAGCGGCGACCGATGTCCGACAACTACCCAATGATAAAGAATGAGCGGGAATTTTTCGGCCGTGTGTCCGAGGCAATGGAGATGGTCCGAGAGTTGCGCGATGCGGGCAACGAGCACGTGTTCCGCTTGCTCTACGGCCAGAACTTGTTTGAGCCCTCCCAAAAAAAGCCTGGCAAAGATGAGCCGTGATGATGGTTGAAGAGGCGATCATTGTTATCAACTGTGGGTCATCAAGCGTAAAATTTGCGCTTTTTTCTCCTGAGTTCGAGAGTTCTGTGCGGATTGCGCGTGGCGCGGTCGAGCGGATCGGCATAGGTGCCGGCCGGTTTTCAGTGTTGGATGGTTCCGGCGCGACCATTTTAGACGAGACACTCGAAGTTGAAAGTCACGCTGCCGCCATCGACGCGCTCCTCGACTGGCTTCAGGGCACCCAATACATGCCTGTGTCCGTCGGGCACCGTATCGTCCATGGCGGCGAAGAATGCGATTGCTCGCTCATCATCACTTCCGACTTGGAAGATCGCCTAAGCCGACTGATCCCTCTTGCCCCATTGCATCTCCCGCATAACCTGACGGGTATCAAGGCGATGAAATTGCGTTGTCCGGAACTTCCGCAGGTCGCCTGTTTCGACACGGCGTTTCACCATGGACTTCCACGCGTTGCACAGTTGACCGGACTGCCTCGCCGGTTCGATGACGACAGCATACGACGGTTCGGTTTTCATGGCTTGTCCTATGAGTACGTTGTCGAGCAAGTGCGTCGTTGGCATGGCGATGAGGCGGCGGACGGGAAGATCGTTGCCGCGCATTTGGGCAACGGCGCGTCCATGACGGCGATCAAGGGGGGACGGAGCATCGAAACCTCAATGGGGTTCAGCACCCTAGCGGGCCTTCCCATGGGGACGCGACCTGGAGATCTCGATCCCGGTGCCGTCCTTTACCTTCTGATGGAAAAGAACCTAACTCCCGCCGAACTGCAGCATATCCTTTATCGTGAATCCGGGTTGCTCGGCCGGTCCGGCCTAAGCCGAAACATGCGGGATCTTCTGGCGCAACAGGATCTACCCGAGGCGGCTGAGGCGATCGAGTTTTTCTGCCATCACGCTCGGAGGCATCTAGCCGCGCAGACGGCGTCTCTCGGCGGTCTCGACCGGCTCGTCTTCACCGGTGGAATTGGTGCGAATTCGCCTGAAATCCGCGCCCGAATTTGTGAGGGATTGTCCTATTTGGGTGTCGAAATCGACCCAGAGAGAAATGCCCAAAACCTTCCGGTCGTATCTACTGATCGGAGCCGCGTCCCCATTGATGCGTTCGACACGGATGAGGAATCAGTGATCGCTCGGCATGTCCGGACGGTTTTGGAAAGCGCCTCGGGGAAAGGGGAACTAAATGCCTGTGCATAGTCATGCTGAGGGGCTCGAAGAACTGGTTGAGCGTGCAGAAAAGCTTCCGCCGATCCGAATGGCCGTAATCGCAGCAGACCAGGCACTAGTCCTTCAGTCTGTCGTACAAGCTCGGAAGGCCGGTCTTATTGTGCCGCTCCTCATCGGCGCGCCGGACGAGATTGTTGCATGCGCCGGTGAAATTGACGCCGATATCACCGGTGTTGAAATCATCACTGCAAAAGATGCGGAGGAAGCGGCTCGGGTTGGCGTTGACCTCGTTCGTGGTGGACGAGCAGATGCACTCATGAAAGGGCGAATTCACACAGACGCNTTGATGCGGGCGGTTCTCGATTNTGATCGCGGGCTCAGNCTGCCCGNCCAGCGTGTCAGTCACGTATTTGTGGTCGATATCCCGACCTATCCGAAATTGTTGGCGATTACAGATGCGGCGATAAACATTTCTCCGGACCTAAACGCGAAGGCGCAAATTCTTCAGAACGCCATCTCGCTCTTTCATCTCCTTGGCGTCGCTAGACCCAAGGTCGCAGCGCTCTCGGCTGTTGAAACGGTGAATCCGGCGATTGTATCGACGGTGGACGCGGCTTGCCTCGCGTTGATGGCAAGACGGGGGCAAATCTCCGGCGCTGCCATTGATGGCCCCATGGCCTTTGATAATGCGATCTCGAGTGACGCTGCAAAGGTGAAGGGGATCGTGTCCGAGGTCGCGGGAGATGTCGATATTCTCCTCGTTCCCGATCTCATATCCGGCAACATCTTGGCCAAGAATCTAGAATATCTGGCAGGCGCCACGGCGGCGGGTATCGTATTGGGATTGTCCGCGCCGGTCGTCCTAAGTTCGCGTGCCGATCCGACTCAGGCGCGCTTGGCGGCAATGGCGCTTGCCGTCCTAATGCATCAGTCATCGGCGGCTCAACGACGACAAGGGCGCGAGGAGGAACTCGAGTCTGCGATTCACTGTGCAGCCCAACCTGAAANCGCCTGTTGTCCTATTGGAGCGTGAACAAAATGAAGAATGGCCTGGAGTGTGAGGCGCCTGATCTCAAGTATGCCCCCAAAACCCAACCTTCGTTGGATCAACCGCTGAATGCTGCGCTTGGGCGGGTAACTGGTGGGATTAGCCCCACAGCTCTCTTTCAGGCGTACATCGATTGGGCTCAACATCTCCTTATGTCGCCGGACAAACAGATTGAACTTGCACTCAAGGCACAACGAAAGTTGTTGCGGTATATTGAATTCAGCCATAGTGCCTGTTGCGACCCTCAATGCGCACCATGCATCGNNCCNTTGCCNCATGANAAGCGGTTNGNGGCNGAGGAATGGCAGGATTGGCCTTATCGGCTTNCCTACCAAGGGTTNCTTCTTACCCAGCAGTGGTGGCACAACGCCACGACCCAGGTTNCCGGCGTCTCTAAACATCATGAACAGATAGTTTCCTTTGTCGCCCGCCAACTACTTGACGTTGTTTCGCCGGCGAATTACCCGGCGACNAATCCGGAGTTCCGAAAGGCAACGCTGGAAAGCAGAGGTCATAACCTGGTTCAAGGGACGCTGAATTTTGTAGAGGATTGGAAACTGGCCCTTCAGGGTGAACGCCCGTCCGCAGTAAAGCAGTTCCAGGTCGGGCAAAATCTGGCCGTCACGCCAGGAAAGGTCGTTTTCCGCAACGAATTGATTGAACTTATCCAATACACGCCAGCATCCGGAAAGGTTTATCCAGAGCCGATCCTGATCACACCGGCTTGGATAATGAAGTACTACATCCTCGACCTCAGCCCTGNAAATTCACTGGTCAGGTTTCTTGTCGAGCAGGGACACACGGTTTTCATCATCTCCTGGAAAAACCCGTCGGTGGAGGACCGCGAACTCAGTCTGGAAGACTACCGTTTGCTTGGTGTGATGGCGGCGCTTGATGCGATCTCTGCGATCATGCCTGGGAGGGGCATCCACGGCGTCGGATATTGTCTCGGCGGCACTCTTATGGCTATCGCGGCNGCGTGGATGGCCCGTGAGGATGATCGTCGTTTGGTATCCTTGACATTGTTCGCTGCGCAAACCGACTTTACCGAGGCTGGCGAACTTATGCTGTTTATCNATGAGGCGCAGGTCAACTTCCTCGAGAATATCATGGCAGAGACAGGATACCTGGACACCAAGCAAATGGCTGGGGCTTTCCAGCTCCTGCGCTCCAACGACTTGATATGGTCAAGCATGGTGAACGCATACCTGTTCGGCGAACGACTGCCTATGATTGACCTGATNGCCTGGAACGCAGATGCAACACGGATGCCGTCGAAAATGCATTCGGAGTATCTCCGTAAGCTCTTCCTGAATAATGACCTTGCCGACGAGCGCTATGTCATCGGCGGTCGAGCAATCTCATTGCGGGACATCCGTATTCCGATNTTNGCGGTCAGTACTTTGTCCGATCATATCGCTCCGTGGCGCTCCGTATATAAAATCCATGCTCAGACCAACGCCGATGTCACCTTTGTTCTATCTACTGGTGGTCACAATGCCGGCGTCGTTAATCCGCCAGGCAACGCGAAGCGATCCCACCAAATCGCCGCTCACGATGATCTCGAAGCCTATCTCGATCCTGATTCCTGGCAGTCACAGGCGGACAATCATGAAGGATCTTGGTGGCCCTGTTGGCGGAAGTGGCTTGCGACGAATTCGGGAGTACTGGTCGACCCGCCTCGAATGGGGGCTGCGCGGAAAGGCTATAAACCGCTCTGCGATGCCCCTGGGACATATGTCTATATGCAGTGAATTGATGGCGACGTGAGATTGGTTCACTCGCTCGAACTGCAGGAGGAGTATCAGAGAATGGAAGTCATAGATTTGAATGGCCGGAAAGGACTGGTCGTTGGTATTGCCAACGAGCACAGCCTTGCTTGGTCGGCGGCGCAGCGTTTCCGGAATGCTGGCGCCGAACTGGCGATCTCCTACCTGAACGACAAGGCGATGCCGTTTGTCGAGCCGCTTGCCCGCGAAATCGAAACCCCGGTTTTCCTTCCCTGTGACGTCTCCGTCCCCGGGCAATTGGAAAAGTTGTTTGACACGATAGCGGAAAAATGGGGTCGACTGGATTTTCTTCTGCATTCGATCGCTTGGGCCCGGAAAGAGGATCTGCATGGCAGGCTGACCGACTGTTCGAGCGATGGGTTCGCTGAATCAATGTTGATATCTTGTCATTCCTTTATCCGCATGGCCAAGCTTGCCGAGCCATTGATGCAAGAGGGCGGCAGCCTGATGACTCTAAGCTACTACGGTGCTGAGAAGGTGGTAGATCACTACAATGTCATGGGGCCTGTGAAGGCTGCTCTCGAAGCATCAGTTCGGTACTTGGCACATGAACTCGGACGCTCTTCCATTAGAGTGAACGCCATCTCGGCGGGCGCTGTGGCAACACGCGCTGCTTCCGGGATTGAGCATTTCGACGAACTCCTGAATGAAACGGTGCTAAAGGCGCCGCTTCGGAGAACCGTCGAATCCTGTGAAGTTGGGCGCGCCGCATTGATGTTGGCGAGCGATTATTCTTCCGCCATTACAGGTGAAACGCTCCACGTCGACGCCGGATTTCATATTGAGGGCATGGTTTTTCATTGAGATTTGGTCGCGGGGCTGTTTGCGACCGAGGCAGAAAATTTTGACTTGACCCTCCTGCTGCCGGAGCCCTCATACAAAGATTTATTCGGTTTTGAGCGAATGGAGAGGGTTATGTTTCAGCAATCGATCAGTCGAGTTTCGGAGGCCCGCGCAACAGGATTGGGCTTTCTTATCATGGCGGCCTATTTCGCGATGGCTGCGCTTTCCTCGGCCTCAGCCGGAGAACGGAATGTGGTTTTTGTCCCCATGGGCGGCAACAATGAAATCGCGGTTATCGATGTCGATACAAACAAGGTCGTCGAGCGCATCACCGGCGTACCGGCTGTCCACGGGCTTGCCAAGACGCCCGACGGGAAGCTCCTTATCGCCGGCAGCTTCACGGAGGTCGAGCCCGGCGCCACAATACCTGAACGGCCTGCGGGTGTGTCGGCGGAAGACCATGCCGCGCATCACGCGAAATCGGCAAGCCGACCAGTGGCGAAGAGCGCCGTCATAAGCCGCGTAACCTTCATCAAGGTCAAGGACCGTTCCGTGGTTCGTCGGGTCGATGTTCCGGGTGGAGTTCATCATGTTGCTGCGTCGCCCAATGGTTTCTTCGCCGCTGTGACCCATCCCAATCAGGATGCGGTATCCGTGATCGATATTCGGACGTTCACGGTCGTTGCGACCGTCAAGACCGGGGCCGTGCCCAACTATGCCGCCTTTTCTCAGGACGGAGCCCGCCTTTACATCAGCGATTCCGGTGACAACTCCGTCAGCATTGTGCGCACGGCCAACTGGCGGGTTTCCGACAGGGTGAAGGTTGGAGAAGCCCCGGAGCACCTCGTTGTTCGAGATGATCTCGGAAAGATGTTCGTCAACAACGTCGGCGACGGCACTGTGTCGGTCATTGACCTTAAGCACCTTGCCGTTGCCAAGGTTTTAAAGGGCGGTGAGGATCCGCACGGCATCGACGTGTCTGAGGGCGGCCGGACGCTCTTTGTGAGCGCCAAGGGCGCGAACAAGCTCATTGCGATCGATCTGAGTTCCGGTGACCGGCGCGAACTAACGTTGGCACCGCAGCCCTACCATCTGGCGGTGATCAAGGGCCAAGGCGTGATCTATGTCTCGAGCGTCGAACTGCCGAAGCTATGGGTTGTCGATGCGAAGACCCTGAAACTGACCGGCACGATCGACGTCGGCGGCAAGGGACATCAGTTAGTTCAGTAATGGGCTTCAGTTGGAGGGCGATAAAATGGCTGAAAGACATTCCAACGGCATATTGAGCGGGTTGTTTTCGCGAAGCGGCCTGGTCCTTGCTGGGTTTCTCGGTGTTGCCGGATACTTTCTCTGGACCGAGCATCAGGCGCACGTGGCCAGTGCGTTACCGTATCTTCCATGGCTTCTTATTCTTCTGTGTCCCTTGATGCACCTCTTTATGCACCACGGGCACGGTGGCCATGGCGGCCACGAGGGGCACGAAGGCCACCAATCGGAAGGGAAGGCCGAGGGCGGTCGGGACGAAGGCAATAATCGTGGAGGACCAAGCGCATGAGCGAGACAACTAACGCCTACGGTCTTTGGTCCCTTGTGATCATTAACTCCGCGGTATTTATCATGTTTGCCTTCAGTTTCTTCAAGCCACAGACGGCAACGGACTGGCGGTCCTTCGGGGCGTTCAGCGCGTTCCTGGTCGCGTTGTTCACTGAGATGTATGGCTTTCCGCTAACCATCTACCTTCTATCCGGCTGGCTTCAGAGCAATTATCCGGGGATCGACTGGTTAGCTCATGATTCGGGCCACCTGCCCGAGATGATCTTCGGCTGGCAGGGCAACCCGCATTTCGGTCCATTCCATATTCTGAGCTTCGCATTCATCCTGGCGGGATTCGCGCTGATTTCGTCCGCTTGGCGCATTCTTTACCAGGCGCAGAAATCCGGCACGCTGGCGAGGACAGGCGCTTATGCGAAGGTCCGTCATCCGCAGTACGTTGGATTTATCGCCATTATGATCGGATTCCTTTTTCAGTGGCCGACGGTTCTGACGCTGGCGATGTTCCCGGTCCTCGTCTGGATGTACGTCCGGCTGGCATATGCGGAGGAACAGACGGCGCTAAAGGAGTTCGGCGCCGAATACGAAGACTACCGGTCCAGGGTTCCGGCGTTTATCCCTCGGTTTGGGAATTTGGTCGATACGACGACATAACCGCATCCGGGGTTAACGACCAAGCTAAGTGAGCAGGTTGTTTCACGATGATGAAATCAGAAGGACATATTGAAAGCCTCAGGATTGACGAGCGGTCGAGACGCGATTTTCTGATCGTCTCAACATCGACGCTCGCAGCTACCGGCGTGGCTTTGTCGGTTTGGCCGTTGATCGACAGCCTTAATCCGGCATCCGACACGCTCGCGCTCGCATCGACAGACTTGAACCTGCGGCCTATTGAGCGCGGCCAGCGGATTACGGTTGTTTGGCAAGGCAAGCCGGTATTTGTGGATCGTCGTACTCCGGAGGCCGTTACAAAAGCGAAGGCAGATGATGGCGCGGCCTTGCCGGATCCGGAGAAGGATGCGGACCGGGTCCAAAGGGAAGAGTGGTTAATTGTCGTTGGGATTTGCACACATCTGGGCTGCATTCCCCTTGGTCAGCGAGAAGGGAGCCGGCGAGGTGATTTCGGCGGCTGGTTTTGCCCCTGTCATGGGTCTCACTACGACACCTCCGGCCGCATCAGGAAAGGGCCGGCGCCGCGCAATCTGGTCGTGCCGCCATATGCTTTCCCCAACCCTGAGAAATTGGTTATCGGATGACATTGGAAATGGAAGGATTTGTTATGAGAACAAAGTTGACCGGCGGGGCGCACGCTTTTCGTCGATATGGTCTCGCTTTCCGGTTCTTCGTAGTGGCGGCGGTGGCGGTGGTCTCAGTTACGGCGGTATCTAGCGCGCGGGCTGAGATGAGTGCGGACGAAATTCGAAATAAAGTCGCCGCTGACTACGGTGTTACGGTTCTGAAAATAACACCTGTGGAGAGCGCGTCAGGCACTCGTTATGCCGTGACCGTGATGGCTCCTGGTGGCAACCGGAACCATGCGTTTCAAGTCAACACCATCGTGGTTGATAGTGAAACCGGCAAACCGGTGATTCTGTATGGCCATACCGGCGGGCAACAGCAATCGGCGGCGCCGTCGATTTCACACCGCACGCATCCACGCATGGCTGGGGATGAATAGAATGATCGGGCAGAGCTGTTGAATACCAGAGAAGTCGTCGCCGTGGAGGGGGAGTAGTGAAGATCATGGACAAGGTGCCCGCCATCTTTGTGAGTGCGTTTGTCATAGGCGGCATTGCCATCATCGGTTGGACGATTTTCTCCTCGGAACGGGCAGACACAGT
>PALN01000011.1 GCA_002706405.1 Rhodospirillaceae bacterium
TCGCTTGCCGACGATGTGGAACTGCGGCTCAACCGCGCGGCCGAAGCCGCCGTGCCCAAGGCCAAATCCCTGTTCGTCGACGCCATTTCCGCCATGACGGTCGATGACGCCAAAGATATTCTCAACGGCCCGAAGGATGCGGCAACGCAGTATTTCCGGTCCAAGATGTCGGCGCCGCTGGCGGCCGACATGAAACCGATCATCGATACCCAACTGTCGGAAGTCGGCGCCATCGCTGCCTATGACAAGATGATGGGACAGTACAAATCCCTGCCCTTCGTCCCCGACGTGAAGGCGAACCTGACCGATCACGTCCTGACCAAGGCCATTGACGGCGTGTTCCTGTACCTGGGCCGCGAAGAAGCGGCGATCCGCGAAAACCCCGCCAAACGCACTACCGAACTGCTGCAGAATGTGTTCGCGAAGTAACGCCCTGCCCTAAAGATCGACCTGGCCGAGGTAGTCCGGCACCGTCACGTCCCAATGCAGATGGTCCTCGATCTTCATGCGCAATGAAGACGCCGCCTCGGGCTCGCCATGGGTAATGAAGGTGCGCTTGGGCGGCGTGCGGAAATGGCCCAGCCAGCCGAGAATTTCGCTGTAGTCCGCATGGGCCGACATGTTGTGCAGGATATCGACCTCGGCCCGCACGGGCCACAAGCGGCCGTGGATCTTGATCTCGTCCTCGCCGTGCACCAGCCGCGCGCCTCGGGTCCCCGCCGCCTGGAACCCGGTGAACAGGACCGTGTTGCGGGCGTCGCCGATGAAATGCTTCAGATGGTGCAGGATACGCCCGCCCGTGGCCATGCCGCTGGCGGAGATGATGACCTGGGGCACGGCCAGCCCCTCGTCCAGGGCCCGCGATTCATCGGCCGTGTTGACGTAATGGGCGATGTGGCAGACCTCGGCGCAGAGCGATCCCGACAGGCGATGGTCGGCGCGGTGGTGTTTGAGAAGCCGCGTCGCGTTAATGGCCATGGGGCTGTCGAGAAACACCGGGATGTCCGGAATGGCCCCCGCCTGCTTCAGTTGGTGTATGTGATACAGGACGGTTTGCGTGCGCCCGACGGCAAAGGCGGGAATGAGAACCGTGCCGCCGCGCGCCGCCGTCTCGCGGATGATGGCGCCGAGCTTCTTCTCCGCGTCGCTGTCGCGATGCAGGCGGTCGCCGTAGGTTGATTCCACCACCAGATAGTCCGCATCGTGGATTTCCGCGGGCGGCACCATGACCGGATCGTCGGCCCGACCGAGGTCCCCCGAAAATACCAAGGACGTGCCGCCATCGTCGATCCGCACGAAGGCCGATCCCAGGATATGCCCGGACCGTGACAGGCTGACCGTCAGGCCGTCGCCCAGGGCCTGCGGGACGCCGAAGGGAATGGCCTTGAACTGATCCATTGAGCGGTGGGCATCAGCCTGGGTGTAAAGCGGCAGGGCCGGCTTGTGTTTGGTATATTTGCGCCGGTTGGCGCGTTCGGCGTCCGCCTCCTGAAGGTAGCCGCTGTCCGGCAGTAGGATGGCGCAAAGATCCTCGGTCG
The DNA here is from genome assembly GCA_002706405.1 of Rhodospirillaceae bacterium. Lineage (GTDB taxonomy): Bacteria > Pseudomonadota > Alphaproteobacteria > Rhodospirillales > Casp-alpha2 > UBA1479. Next base: position 1,539 of record PALN01000011.1, read on the forward strand.
CCTCGGAACAATAGATCGGCCCCTTGAACCCGTTGCGTACGAGCAGGGGGATATAGCCGCTGTGGTCGAGATGGGCATGGGTCAGAACCACCGCATCGATTTCCGTGGGATCAACCGGCAGCGGCGCCCAGTTGCGCAGGCGCAATTCCTTCAGCCCCTGGAACAGGCCGCAATCGACGAGAATCTTCTTGCCACCGGCCTCGACCAGGTATTTGGACCCGGTCACCGTGCCCGTGGCCCCCATGAATGTCAGCTTCACTTCCCGATGCTCCCTGCTTGTTTAGTGGTCAGCTTAGCATCTTTCGCATTGGCGGGGAGAGGCAGCAGACCGGCATCCCGGACAACGGCGATACCGTCCACACCCCTGTGTCACATGGGGAAACCTAATATTCCGTCAGCCCCGCGGCAGCGCGAGAAGATTGCGCGTCTGGCCGTCGGCAAAGACACCTGTGGCGGCGCCGAAATCCGACCAATCGCAGGCAACGATAACACCGTCGAGCAACAGGCCGACGAGGTCGTATCCGGCCCCATCGAGCAGATCAGCGATCGCCGCCCGGTCGCCCGCGCTTTCATGGCCACTTTCGAACACAAGACGGGGTTTGCAGGTTTCCAACGTACGCCGCGCCCCTTCCAGCACGCGGCGCTCCGCTCCCTCGACGTCGATCTTGATCAGGTCGAGCCGGCTCAGGCCGCGTTCCGCCATGAAGTCGTCCAGAGTGATCGTCGGCACCGTGGCGCTACCGGCCGTAGACAAGCCCGACAGGGCGCCGTCACCGCCGGCCGCCATGGTCACGTTGAAGGACGCCTCCCCGGTCGCATCCGCCACAGCGGAACGCAGGACCTCGACCGTCACCTCATGGCCGTTAAGACGGGCCGTCTTTTCAAGGGCGTCGGCCAGAACCGGCACCGGCTCGAAGGTGAAGACCCTGCCTTCCGTGCCGACGGCAGCCGCAAGCGGCGCCATCCATTCGCCCAGGTTACCGCCGATATCGACCGCCACGTCGCCGGGCCGAGCCACCAGGGCCACCACCGAATCCGGCATACCGCCATCGATCGCCAACCGCTGTCCCTGGAGGTCCAGGTCCGCCGGGAGATAGAGCCACGGGCCACCATCACCGAACGGCACATAGCCGCCCCGCCAATTCGCCGCCAGACGCCGGGCGAATAGGTCCCGTGGATCGCGCAGTAAATGACGCAGGCGCAAACGGCCCCGCCACTTATCGCGGGTTGCGCGATACCGGCCGATTTCCTTGAACAGCTTGCGTAATGGATCGAAAGCCACCCTAATCCCCTTCCCGGCCGTCAGGCCGATCGCGCCTTGTCCCGGCCGAACCGTTTGTTGAAGCTGCGTTTCCAACGATAGAAATGCCGGAACCGGCGTTGATGGGGCATGGCCTGCATGATTTCCCGCGCGCGGGCATTACCATGGAAGGTGGCGAGCGTCCGCCTGACGGCGGGGTCATCACCGAAATAAAGCGCCGCCATCCCGGAACAGGTGCCGTAGAGAAGTTCGGGGGACGCCCCCGCAAGGCGCGCGATCTCCGCCATGCCCGGATTCATGTTCCACATCACCACATCGTGGAACAATACCAGCGCGTCCGCCGCCAGATAGGGCTGCACGGCCTTGAAATCCTTCACCACCTGTTCGTTGGTGTGCAGGCCGTCGATGAAGCAGAACTCGATCGGACCGTCGAACTGATCGGCCATGACGCCGGCGACGCCATCCGGTGATACCGCCTGCACGGCGGTCAGGTTGAGACCTTCCTGACGGGCGAGCGTGTTGGTCATCTCCAACCCGGTCAGGGAATTGGCGTCAAATCCAGCGTCGATGGCGACGATGCGCGCCTTTGGATTCAAAAGGCCCACTGCAAGCGCACTCCAGCCGAAGGAATTGCCGATCAGGAATCCGGTCTTTGGCTGCCAACCGTCGAACAGGCATTCCAGGAAGTAGACTTCCTTCATGGAAATGCCGAGGCCGTTGGTGAAGCTTTCCCCGTCCTTCAATAGCCAAGTGAAAGGGGCTTCGATGCAACCGTCCAGGTGGCTCGGGCTGAGGCCGGATGAGACCGAAAAGCCGAGACCCTCGTACAGCTCGTGGAGTTTGTTGATGATCGGCATGCGGCCCCTCGTTCTATCGCCCGCCTGTTTATACGACCTATGCCGCAGGTTGCCCAGACGGCGGTTTTGATCCATACGTGTCCCTTCGTCAAACAGTACGGGCGACGACGGAAAGACAAAGGAATTCGGCGACGTGAGTGCTAAGGAAACTGCCCCCCTACGTGTCCTGTTGCACAGCAAATTCCTGGGCGACTGGATTCTGCGCCAAACACCGGGCGGGTCGGGCGTGTGGGGCAACTGCCAATTCATCGTCAACGGCCCGCCGGGCGACTATGACCGCGTCTTCGTCTACGACACCATGGCCGGACCCGTGCAAGCGACCTGCCCGCCGGACGGCACCTTCATGCTGGTGGGCGAGCCACCGGAGTTGAAGGATTACCCCCTGCCCTTCCTGGCCCAGTTCGCCAACGTGGTATCGCCGGACACCAACACACCGCACCCGAACCTGATCGACAGCCAGACGGCACAACCCTGGCTGGCCGGCATCGGCCAATACGTTGACGCCCCCAACAAGGCGATCATGACGCTGGAGGATCACCGCGCGGCGCGGCCGGAAAAGACCGGGCTGCTTTCCGTGATCGCGTCGTTCCGCAACACCACCAACGGCCACCGTGCGCGCATCGCCCTGGTCGAGGCCCTGAAACGCAAGTTCGGTGATCAGGTCGCCGTGATGGGCCGGGACGCCATCCCGTTCACGGAAAAATGGAGCGCCGTTGCCCCCTTCAAGTACCACGTCGCGCTGGAAAACAGCCGTTTCCCCAATTACTTCACTGAAAAGCTGGCGGACGCGTACCTAGGCGATACCTTCCCTTTCTATTGGGGTTGCCCCAATGTCGAGGATTACTTCAATTCCGAGGGGTTCCGGCGCATCAACGTCTATGATCCTGAGAGCGCCGTCGAAACCATCGCCGCCGCCATCGACGACGGACTGTACGAGAAAACCCAAGCGATCCGCGACGCGGACCGCATCCGCCTGATGGACGAACACAACATATTCGCGCTGATGGCTCGGCTGGCCGAACGCCCGATGAAGACCGCGCCGCAGGCCCTGATCCTGCAGCCGGAATCGGACTTCCGTGATTCCGAATTCCGAAAGCTGCGCAAGCGTCTGAAACGCGCCGTTCCGCGCAGCCTTCGGCCCAAGCGCTGGAAGGTCTAATAGGCCGTCCTAGTCGCGCTTGTAATCGTCCTGCAGGCGCTCGATGTCGTCTTCCTCAAGATAATCACCGACCTGCACCTCGATCAGGTGCAGGGGCCGGTCCGTGCGGTTTTCCAGCCGATGGACGGCACCGGCATCGATATAGGTCGACTGGTCCCGCTGCAGGGTGAACTCGTTCTCTCCGTTGACGACCGTCGCCGTACCCTCGACCACCACCCAGTGTTCCGTTCGGTGCCTGTGGCGCTGCAGGGACAAACGCCCCCCCGGCTTGACCGTCAAACGTTTGACCTTGAACCGGTCACCGCGCTCGATATCCGTGAACGCCCCCCAGGGGCGGTGGACGCGGGGATGAGATGTGATTTCGCCCCGCCCCTCGGCAGCCAGGCGTTCGACCAAGGCTTTGACCTCGGACGCGCGGGCGCGGGGCGCCACGAACACGGCGTCGCCCGTGGCCACGACACACAGATCGCGCAGGCCGACCGCGGCAACCACGCCGCCGTCCTCGTTGCGCAGGTAGCATCCCGCCACGTCTTCGGCGACGACGTCCCCGATCAGCGCGTTGCCGGCGCCATCCTTATCCGCCAGGTCCCAAAGCGCATTCCAGGCACCAACGTCGTTCCAGCGGAAATCGGCGGTCACCACGGCAGCACTGTCGGTCTTTTCCATGACCGCGTAATCGATGGAATCCGACGGGCTTTCCGCGAAGGCGGCGGCATCCAGGCGGATGAAATCCAGGTCCGCGCCGCGCCCCGCCACCGCCTTGCGGCAGGCCGCCAGCATGGCCGGATTGAAGGCCTCCAACTCGGCCAGGAACTGGCGCACGGGAAACACGAACATGCCGCTGTTCCAAGCGTAGTCGCCGCTTTCGACATATCCGGCCGCCGTCGCGGCATCGGGCTTTTCGACGAAGCGGTCGACGCGGAAACTGGCACCGCCGCTGCCCAGACCTGCACCCCGCTTAATGTAGCCGTACTCCGTCGACGGATGGGTCGGTTGCACGCCGAAGGTGACGAGCATGCCATCCCGCGCCAGGGTCGCCGCCCGATCGACGGCCTCCTGAAAGACGACCGCGTCGCCGATCACATGGTCCGACGGCAGCAGCAGCATCACTGCGTCGGGATCGTCTTCGCCGATCAGAAGGGCCGCGACGGCGGCCGCCGGGGCCGTGTTTCGGCCCACGGGTTCCAGCACGATCCGTGCACCCGACAAGCCCTGATCGCGCAGCTGTTCGGCAACGACGAAGCGGTGTTCGTCATTGGCAATTACAAGAACGGGGGAATAGCGCGCGCGGTCGGACACTCGATGCGCCGTTTCCTGCAACAGGCTGTCATCGCCCGTAAGCGGCAGCAATTGCTTGGGATAGGACGCCCGGGACAAGGGCCACAGGCGCGAGCCCGACCCGCCGGACAGAATGACCGGATACAGCCTTCCCGCCTCAGTCATCGCCCTTCTCCGCCGCGTTCGCGACATACCAGGCATAGGCATCGGCGAACCCGGCTTCCGGCGACCGGGCGGCGGACCAGCCCATGGCCGCCAGACGTGACGAATCTATCAGCTTGCGGGGCGTGCCATCCGGCTTGGAGGCATCGAAATGAAAGCCGCCGTCATAGCCGATGACCCGCGCGAGCAGATGGGCTAGGTCCTTGATCGTGATCTCGACGCCGCTGCCGACATTGACATGGTCGGCACCGGAATAGCGGGTCATCAGGAACACCAAGGCGTCGGCCAAGTCATCGACATGAAGGAATTCGCGCAAGGGCGAACCCGTGCCCCAGATTTCAACGCTGTCGGCGCCCGCCACCTTGGCCCGGTGGATCTTCACCATCAGGGCGGCGGCGACATGGCTGGTCACCAGATCGAAATTGTCGCCGGGGCCGTACAGGTTGGTCGGCATGGCGGAAATGAAATCGCAGCCGTGCTGTTCCCGGTAGGCCTGGCACAGCTTGATCCCCGCGATCTTGGCCACGGCGTACCACTGATTGGTCGGCTCCAGCGGACCGGTCAGCAGGGCCTCCTCGCGCATCGGCTGATCGGCCAGCTTGGGATAGATGCAGCTGGAGCCCAGGAACATCAGCTTCTGCACGCCCGTGCGGTGCGCGCCATGAATGATATTCGCCTCGATCATCAGGTTGTCGTAGATGAAGTCCGCCGCGTAGGTCGCGTTGGCCAGAATACCGCCGACCTTGGCCGCCGCCAGGAACACGGCGTCGGGTTTGGCGTCGGCCATCCAGGCCTCGACCTCGGCCTGGCGGGTCAGGTCGACGGTGGCGCGGCCGACTGTCACGACCTCGCAATCCTCTGCCGCCAGCCGCCGGATCAGGGCCGATCCGACCATGCCCCGGTGGCCCGCCACCCAGACACGCTTGCCGGACAGGCTGAACAATTCGTCAGTCACCGCCGCGGACCCGGCCCTGGCCGGCCTCGGCGACCGCCGCCATGTCGGCCGCGACCATTTCTGTGACCAGGGTCTTGAACGGGGTCGTGTGTTTCCAGCCCAAAACCTTCTCCGCCTTGGCCGGATCGCCAAGCAGCAGTTCGACCTCCGTCGGGCGGAAATAACGGGCATCGATCTCGACCAGGATGCGGCCCGTGGCATCGTCGATGCCCTGTTCCTGAACGCCCTTGCCTTGCCAGCGGATGGTCACCCCGGTTTCAGCGAAGGCCAGTTCGACAAATTCACGCACGCTGTGGGTTTCGCCCGTGGCCAGGACATAATCATCCGGCGTGTCCTGCTGCACGATCCGCCACATGCCCTCGACGTAATCCCGGGCATGGCCCCAGTCACGCTTGGCATCCAGATTGCCCAGGAACAACTTGTCCTGGAACCCCTGGGCGATGGCCGCGACGGCACGGGTGATCTTGCGCGTCACGAAGGTTTCGCCCCGGGTCGGGCCTTCGTGGTTGAACAGGATGCCGTTGGAGGCATGCAGGCCATAGGCCTCGCGGTAATTGCGGGTGATCCAATAGGCGTAGAGCTTGGCCGCGGCATATGGGCTGCGCGGCTCGAACGGCGTGTTTTCGTCCTGGGGGGACGGGGCGTTGCCGAAAAGTTCGGACGTCGATGCCTGATAAAACCGCGCCGTCTTTTCCAGGCCCAGAATGCGCATGGCCTCGAGCAACCGAAGGGTGCCCAGCGCGTCCGAATTGGCCGTGTATTCCGGAGTTTCGAAGCTGACCTGGACATGGCTTTGCGCCGCCAGGTTATAGATTTCCGTGGGCTGAGTTTCCTGGACCAGGCGGATCAGGTTGGTTGCATCCGTCATGTCGCCATAATGCAGATGGAAGCGGACGTCCTGTTCGTGGGGGTCCTGATACAGATGGTCGACGCGGTCGGTGTTGAACGACGACGACCGCCGCTTCACGCCATGGACGACATATCCCTTGTCCAACAGCAGTTCGGCCAAAAGGGCGCCATCCTGTCCGGTGACCCCGGTGATCAGTGCAACTTTATCGGACACGCGGCGGACTCCTCCCCCTACCCCTCAGAATACCGCGCCGATTATACCCGCAAGGCGCGCGGGCCGCGGCCCTATTTGTCGGCGAGCGCGGCTTGCGCGGCGGCCAAGCGCGCGATCGGCACCCGGTAGGGCGAGCACGACACATAAGTCAGGCCGACCCGATGACAGAAGGCGACGGAAGCGGGATCGCCGCCGTGCTCACCGCAGATGCCGAGCTTGATGTCCGGGCGGGTCTTGCGGCCGCGCTCGACACCGATCTGAACCAGTTCGCCCACGCCTTCCTGATCGATGGACACGAAGGGATCCTGCTCCAGCACGCCCTGACGGTGGTAGATGTCCAGGAAGGTGCCCGCGTCGTCACGCGAGAAGCCGTAGGCCGTCTGCGTCAGATCGTTGGTGCCGAACGAAAAGAATTCCGCCTGTTCGGCGATCTGATCGGCGATCAGGCAGGCGCGCGGCAGTTCGATCATGGTGCCGACCATATAGGGCAGTTCAATGCCTTGTTCGGCCATGACTTCCTTGGCGATACGGTCGATGATTTCCTTCTGCATCTCGAACTCCTTCTTGAGGGAGACGAGCGGCACCATGACCTCGGGATAGGCCTTCTTACCTTCCTTCATGATCTCGGCCTGGGCCTCGAAGATGGCGCGGGCCTGCATTTCGCAGATTTCCGGATAGGCGATGGCCAGACGGCAGCCGCGATGGCCCAGCATGGGATTGCTTTCGTCCAGCTCCGCCCGGCGCACGCGCACGTCTTCCGTGGTCACACCGGCGGCCTTGGCGACCTCGGCCAATTCCTCGTCCGTGTGCGGCAGGAATTCGTTCAAGGGCGGATCAAGCAGGCGAATGGTGATCGGCAGACCGTCCATGATGTGGAACAGCTCCAGGAAATCCTGGCGCTGATGCGGCAGAAGGCTGTCGAGCGCCTTGCGCCGTTCGGCCTCGTCACGGGCCAGGATCATCTGGCGCATGTGGATGATGCGGTGCGGGTCGAAGAACATGTGTTCCGTCCGCGACAGGCCGATGCCTTCGGCGCCGAACTTCTTGGCCGTCAGCGCGTCCAGGGGCGTTTCCGCATTGGCGCGCACGCCGATCACCTTGATCTCGTCGACCCAGCCCATGAGCTTGCCGAAATCGCCGGTCACCTCGGGCTGGATCATGGCGACCTCGCCCAGCATGATCTCGCCGGTCGAGCCGTCCAGGGTGATGACGTCGCCTTCGTTGAGGGTCTGGCCGAGCGCATGCAGGGTCTTCTTGCTGTAGTCGACGCGCAGTTCGCCCGCCCCGGATACGCAAGGCGTGCCCATGCCGCGCGCGACCACGGCGGCGTGGCTGGTCATGCCGCCGCGGGTGGTCAGGATGCCTTCGGACACATGCATGCCCGTGATGTCCTCGGGCGAGGTTTCCGTGCGGCACAGGATGACCTTCTCGCCCTTGTCGACCCAGGCTTCCGCNTCNTCGGCNGAGAACACGATGCGNCCNGTGGCCGCNCCCGGCGAAGCCGGCAGGCCGCGCCCGATGACGGTCTTTTCCGCCTTGGCGTCGAGGGTCGGGTGCAGAAGCTGGTCCAGCTGCGCCGGATCGATGCGGGCGACGGCTTCTTCCTTGGTGATCAGGCCTTCGTCCACCATGTCGACGGCGATCTTCAGGCCGGCGGCGGCGGTGCGCTTGCCCGAACGGGTCTGCAGCATCCACAGCTTGCCCCGCTCGATGGTGAACTCCATGTCCTGCATGTCTTTGTAGTGGCGTTCCAGCTTGTCGCGCACGGCGACCAGCTCGCCGAACACGGGCGGCATGGCGGTTTCAAGGGACTGCAGATTGGATTCCTGCTGATCGCGTTCGAACTCGGTCAGCGGCTGCGGCGTGCGGATNCCGGCGACCACGTCCTCGCCCTGGGCGTTGATCAGGAACTCGCCATAAAAATGATCGTCACCCGTGGACGGGTTGCGGGTGAAGCACACGCCGGTGGCGCAATCATCGCCCATGTTGCCGAACACCATGGNCTGCACGTTGACGGCCGTGCCCCAGGCGGCGGGAATATCGTTCAGACGCCGATAGGTGATGGCGCGGGTATTCATCCAACTGCCGAACACGGCGCCGATGGCGCCCCACAACTGATCCTGCGGATCCTGCGGGAAACCTTCACCGCGCTCGTCCTGAACCAGTTTCTTGAAGTCCTTGACCACGGCCTTCCAGTCATCGCCGGACATCTCTGTGTCCAGGTTCTTGCCCAGGCGGTTCTTGTGCTCTTCCAGGACGTCCTCGAAATTATGGTGCTCGACACCCAGAACGACGTCGGAAAACATCTGGATGAAGCGGCGGTAGCTGTCATAGGCGAAGCGGACGTCGCCGCTTTCCTTGGCCAGGGCCTCGACCGTTTCATCGTTGAGCCCCAGGTTCAGGATAGTGTCCATCATCCCGGGCATGGAGGCGCGGGCACCGGAGCGCACGGAAACCAGAAGCGGCTTGTCGGTCGAACCAAAGGTCCGGCCCAGGCCCTTTTCGACCTTGGCCAGGGCATCCGCGACGGCGGCCTTCAGGTCGGCCGGGTAGGATTTTTCATGATCGTAGTAATAGGTGCAGACCTCGGTCGTGATGGTAAATCCGGGGGGGACAGGCAGGCCCAAACCCGCCATTTNGGCCAGGTTGGCACCCTTGCCGCCCAGAAGTTCCTTCATCCCAGCATCGCCGTCGGCGGTGCCATTTCCGAAGTTGTAGACCCATTGTGTCATCGAATACCTATCCTTCGATCTTGGAAAAGTCGGCGACGCCTTCCAGCGCCGTCCGGATCATGGAGAGCAGTTTCAAACGGTTTTCACGGACCTTGGCGTCGTCCGTATTGACGGTGACCTTGTCGAAAAAGGCGTCGACGGGNNCNCGCAGACCGGCCAGCGCCGCCATGGCGCCGGTGAAGTCCTCGGCCGCGACCTTTTCCGCGATCGCCGGGGCGGCGTCCTCCAGCGCGCTGTAGAGCGCCCGCTCCTCGTCGTCCTTCAGCAGCGTGTCGCTCGGCTGGGCCGCGTAGGACGTTGCGTCCTTCTTTTCCTCGATCTTCAGGATGTTGGCCGCGCGCCGATAAGCGGTCAGCAGATTGCCGCCGTCGTCGGAATCCAGGAACTCGGACAACGCCGATACCCGCGCCAGCAGACGCACCAGATCGTCTTCGCCGCCGAGCGCGAACACCGCGTCGATATGATCGTGCTTCACGCCCTGTTCGCGCAAATGAACCTTCAGGCGGTCCGCGAAGAAGGCCAGCAGGTCCGGCCCGACCGCATCACCCTTGCCGTAGAGTTCCCGGGACTGGTTGAACGCGTCGAGCAGCGGCAGGCGCAGTTTGTTTTCGATAATCAGGCGGATCACGCCGAGCGCCGCGCGGCGCAGGGCGTAGGGGTCCTTCGATCCCGTCGGCTTTTCGTCGATCAACCAGAAGCCGACCAGGCTGTCGATCTTGTCGGCCAGCGCCACGCACACGCTTTCCGGCTTCGACGGGCAGTCGTCGGACGGACCGAGGGGCGAATAATGCTCGGCGATGGCGGCGGCCACGGCCTCGCTCTCGCCGTCGTGGCGGGCGTAATAGGNGCCCATGACGCCCTGCAGGTCGGGGAACTCACCGACCAAGCCGGTGCTCAAATCGGCTTTCGCCAAGCGCGCGGCGGAGCGCACCTTGTCGCGGTCGGCCTTGGGCACGTATTGGCACAGCGCCGCCGCCAGGGCCTGCATGCGGTCGACCTTTTCGTCGAGCGTGCCGAGCTTGGCGTGGAACACCCGTTCCTTGAGCTGCGGCGCCTTGGACGCCAGCGTCGTCTTGCGGTCCTGATCCCAGAAGAACTTGGCATCGGCCAGGCGCGCGCGCAGGACGCGCTCGTTCCCGGCGATGACCTGGCGGCCGCCGTCGGTGGTTTCCCGGTTGGCGACGACGACGAACCGGGGCGCCAGATTGCCCTTGGCGTCCTCGGTCGCGAAATATTTCTGATGCTTGCGCATGGAGGTGATCAGCACTTCCGGCGGCACGTCCATGAATTCGGCGTCGATGTCGCCCATCAGCACGACCGGCCATTCGACCAGCCCCGCGACCTCGTCCAGCAACGCGGGATCGTCCTTCAGCACCACGCCGGCGCCCTTGCACATCCGGGCGGCGTCGGCGGCGATGGTCTGCTTGCGCGCTTCCGGGTCGATGACGACCTTGGCCGCCGTCATCGCCTTTTCGTAATCGGCGAAATCGGAGACCGAAATGCTGCCCGGCGCCATGAAGCGGTGGCCGCGGGTGGTCACCCCGGCTTCGATGCCGGCGAATTCAAGCTCCAGGCCTTCCTGATCGTAGACCGCCAGGATCGAATGCAGCGGCCGCACCCAGCGCGCCTTACCCCGGCCCCAGCGCATGGACTTGGGCCACGGCAGGGACTGCAAGGCCGTCAGGATGATGCCCGGCAGAATCAGGCGTGTCTTGCCGCCCGCCTGTTCGACCTGGGCGAACAGGAAGGTGCCCTTTTCCGTTTCCCGTTCCGTAATTTTGGTGTCCTTGGGCAGGGACTTCATGAAGCCCTGCTTGGCCTGTTCCGGCGCGTCGGCGCGGGGGCCGCGGCGTTCCTCGGAAATGTCGGGCTGCTTGACCGGCAGGCCATCGATGACAAGGGTCAGGCGGCGCGGCGTGACATAGGTTTGGGCGCCGGTGAAGGACAGCCCGGCGGCCTTCAGGCCGTCGCCGATCAGACGTTTCAGATCGTTCGCCGCCCGCGCCTGCATGCGGGCGGGAATTTCCTCGGACAGCAGTTCCAGGAGAAGCTCGGGCATAGTCAGACCTCGACTCCCTGGGATTTCATCCAGGCTGTGGCCGACCCTTTGGCCAGGTCGCGCACGCGCAGGATGAAGGCCTGGCGTTCGGTGACGCTGATGACGCCCCGCGCATCCAGCAAATTGAACAGATGCGATGCCTTCAGACAGTAATCATAGGCGGGCAGCGCCAGGTCCTTGGACAGCAGCTGCGCGCATTCCTTTTCCGCGTCTTCGAAATGGCGGCGCAGCATGGCCGTATCGGCATATTCGAAGTTATGGGCGGAATATTCGCGCTCGGCCTGCAGGAACACGTCGCCATAGGTTTTGCCGCCCTGGTCCTTGGGGATGCCGTCCCAGTCCAGGTCGTAGACGTTTTCGACCCCCTGCACGTACATCGCCAGACGCTCCAGCCCATAGGTGATTTCCACGGGCACCGGGTCGCAATCAAAGCCGCCGACCTGCTGGAAATAGGTGAACTGCGTCACTTCCATGCCGTCGCACCAGACTTCCCAGCCCAGGCCCCAGGCCCCCAGGGTCGGGCTTTCCCAGTCGTCCTCGACGAAACGGATGTCGTGGGTGTCCTTGTCGATGCCGATGGCATAGAGGCTTTCCAGATAGGTCTGCTGCACGTCGGCCGGGCTCGGCTTCATGAGCACCTGAAACTGGTAGTAATGCTGCAGGCGGTTGGGGTTTTCGCCGTAACGGCCGTCCGTCGGGCGGCGCGACGGCTGCACATAGGCGCATTTCCACACGTCGTCCGGCTTGCCGAGCGAACGCAGGGTGGTCGCCGGATGAAAGGTGCCCGCCCCGACTTCGATATCATAGGGCTGCAGAATCACGCAGCCCTGGTCGGCCCAGAACTGCTGAAGCGTGAGGATGAGCGCCTGAAAGCTCGGCTTGTCGCCGGAGGTGTTCGCCATGGTGGCGGGTTCCAAAGGATTTGCGGTTAAGAAATCGCGTTATGTTGCGGTGCCAGAAAATAGGGGGCGGGGTCCGGACGGTCAAGGAAGGAACCGCCCCTTCCTCACTCCGGATAGGGACAGTCGGATTTACCGCAATGGCGCATGCCCTGGGCGGCGACATAGGCCCCGCAGGTCGGGCATTCCACCATATCCTCGACCTCGGGTGTCTTGCTCTTGGAAGTCCCGGATTCCTTCATCCGCTTGGCATTGTCACGGGCAACCTCGCGCTGGCGCGCCTGCATGCGCGTCAGCCACTTGAACCCGTACCATACGGCCGCGATGGCCAGGCCCGTGAACAACAGTTTCTGGATGGAAAATCCGAACATGGGGCCTTTTAGGGGGTGGACCGGCAGAGGGTCAAGGAATCCCGTGGCCTCATCACAGCCCGAAACGGTTCCAGATCAGGCGTTCTTCGACGGCGGCCACGGCCTGGCCCGCCCAATCGGGGCCGGCGCCCCCATGGAACGCGCCGCCGAAGCGCAGACGGCCGAGCAGGCCTTTGCGTTCGGCGATCAGCCGCAGCTTCACCTTGTCGCCGTAGCGCGCGCGCAGGACGCTCCGGATGTCGCCCAGGCCGTCGATCAGGCCCAGGTCCACGGCCTTAGTCCCCGTCCAGAAGGCGCCGGAGAACAGATCCTTGTCCGCCCCCTTCAGGCGATCGCCCCGACGCTCGCGGACCATGTCCTTGAACGCCATATGGATATCGCCCTGAAGGTCCTTCAGGTGCTTCACTTCCGCGGGTTTTTCCGGCTGGAACGGGTCGAGCATGGCTTTCTTGTCGCCCGAGGTATGCAGGCGGCGCTCCACCCCCAGCTTTTCGATCAGCCCCTGCAGGCCGAATCCGCCTGACACCACGCCGATGGAGCCGATGATGGACGACGCATCCGCATAGATCTCGTCGCCGGCGCAGGCCAGCCAGTAGCCGCCCGACGCGGCCACGTCCTCGGCAAAGGCGAAAACGGGAACCTGTTTTTCATCGGCCAATTGGCGGATACGCCCGGCAATCAGGGCTGATTGCACGGGCGAGCCGCCCGGCGAATTGATGGCCAGCGCCACGGCCTGAAGATTACGCAGCTTGAACGCGCGTTCGATCACGCCGGCCTGGCTGGCAAGGCTGAGGCCGCGGCGCAATCCGCCCATGGCCCCGATGACGCCGGACAACCGAATCACCGCCACGGTGGGCGGCGGATCAAGCAGTGCGCCGATGAAGGGAAGGCCGCCGAGACCGCGGGATTCCGGCTGAGTGTCAGACATGCCCTATTGTGCGGCCTTGCGCCCCGAACTGTCCACCTCGAAGGCGGAGGCCAAGTCCGGTTCTTCGGTCTCCGCGGGCTGCCGCGCCGATTTCGCCGCCATGGCCTGCTGCAACGCCGCCAGCTTGCGGAGCTTTTCATCAAGCACGTTCAGGTCGGCGCTGACCTGCGACCTAAGAGCCGCCATTTCGCCATCGACCAGATCGAACTTGCCGTCGGACACGCTGGCGACGTCGCGGGTGATCCATTTCTGGCGCTGGACCATTTCCTTTTCGACGTGGTCCTTGAGGCGATCCAACTCGTAAGCCAGATCGTCCTTCATTTGAATTTTGATCTGATAGACATTCCTGGCGAGGGTGCTGACGTAGAACAGCACCCCAAGAACACCCAATGCGATGAATACGCCGATAATGGCGATAACCGCTGCGTTACCCACTATTTCACCGGCCCCCGAAGACCGTCCCTGATTTTTTGATATTTGGCGTCGTTGCGCGCCGTATATTACGTAAGCATTTTGTAAGGGAATATCCCAGGTGAAGACCGGCCTGACAAGTGATGAGGCGCACAGATTGGGCCACTTTTTGACCATCAGGGGCCGATTAGGGCGATATCGGCATACCCCCGTAGGATACGGTCCGTGCCGGCCGTAAAATTCCCCGCCGGTTCGTGCAGGATCAGCGGGTCGCACGTGTCGATTCGCCTGTCCCGCTGCCGGGTCCCCTGAACGATCAACCGCCCCGGTCGGGCATCCGCCGCCTTCGCCTTGATGGGCTGGGCCACGACCGCCCCGCAGCATGCCGACATGAGGGCGATCAGTTCGTCCCCGCGCCCGCCGTGGTGGATAAAGGTGACCGTGCCGCCGTCCCGCACCGAACGCACCGCCGCCTGCACCCAATCGGTCAGTTCCGCCCGCCCCTCCACCGTCGCCAGGGCCTTGATCGGATCGGGCGAGGGCCGCGAGGTCCCGGCTTTCTGAAAGGGCGGGTTGGCCATGACGTGATCAAAGCCCCCCCGCGCGATCTCCTCCGGCGGGGCGAGCAGGTCCCCGGCCATGAACCGGACATCCGCCGCCATGCCGTTGGCGGCGGCGCTTTTGCGGGCCAGGGCAACAAGCGGTTCCTGAATATCCAGGCCCATGACGGACAGGCCCGCCACGCGATGGGCCAGGCACAGCGCCGCCGCCCCGGCACCGCAGCCCAGCTCCAGTACCCGCGCGCCGGCGCGGGCGGGAACCGCGGCCTGCATCAGGATCGGGTCGATGGCGGAGCGATACCCGCGTCTTGGCTGATAACAGATGACCCGGCCGTCCAGCAGGCGGGTTTCGTCGCATTCGGGGACGATGGTCATGGGAGCTCAGTCCAGCGGATCGCGCTCACCACGCGCGATTTCCTCGGCCTCGACGATTACCCGCTGGGCACGGGCAAGGTCGTCCTCGTCGACCATGATGCGGCGTTGGATCGCCAGGACGTTGCCGTCCATGAAACTGGCATGGATGTCGAACACCTGAGCCGGCACGTCAAGCGCCGCCAGCCGCGCCTGCATCCAGGACAGCAGCACGGGGTCGTTGGTGCGGAACAGCTCAACCATGCGCGCCTCTTCGCGGCCCCCGGGCTCGTCCGTCGCGGTTGACCGTGGGGCACAGCGGTCCCTATGCTCACGGCTCCTGGGACAGGCGTCAAGCGACGAACGCTTGGCGATGAACAAACGGATACGAAGGGGAACCGCCGTGGCCCTTGTGGTCGACCTTGAAGGCGAACGCCAAAAGAAACCCAACCTGGACAAGCTTCAAGCCCTGGTCGCCGACGACCTGAAGGCCGTGAACGAGGTCATCGTCCAGCGCATGGAAAGCCCGGTCGCCTTGATCCCGCAACTGGCGGGGCATCTGGTGGCCTCGGGCGGGAAGCGACTGCGGCCCATTCTGACGCTCGCCTCGGCGCGCATGTGCGGCTACGAAGGCAATCGCCATATCCCGTTGGCGGCCTGTGTCGAGTTCATTCATACGGCGACCCTGCTACACGACGACGTGGTCGACGAAAGCGAACTGCGCCGGGGCCAGGCGTCGGCCAACGCGGTCTGGGGCAACCAGGCCAGCGTGCTGGTCGGCGATTTCCTGTTTTCCCGCGCCTTCCAGGTGATGGTCGCCGACGGCGCGATCAGGGTGCTGAAAATTCTCTCCGATGCCTCCGCCGTGATCGCCGAGGGCGAGGTCATGCAATTGATGACCACGGGCGACACGGCAACGGGCGAAGCCAACTATCTGGAAGTCATCACCGCCAAGACGGCGGAACTGTTCGCCGCCGCCTGCCGCATCGGCGCCGTGGTCGCCGATCGGCCCAAGGCGGAAGAGGACGCCCTGCTCAGCTACGGCACCAACCTGGGCATCGCCTTTCAGCTGATCGACGACGTGCTCGACTATTCGGCCAAGCAGGCCGACCTGGGCAAGACCGTGGGCGACGACTTCCGCGAGGGCAAGGTGTCCCTGCCGGCGATCCTGGCGTTCAACCGGGGCGGCGAGGACGAACGCGCGTTCTGGCGCCGCACGCTCGAAGACCTGGACCAAACCGACGACGATCTGGCCAAGGCCATCGTGTTGATGAACAAGCATCATGCGCTCACGGATACGGTCGATCGGGCGCGCCATTACGGTGCCGTGGCGCGCGACGCGCTCGGCATCTTCCCCGACAATCCGCAGAAGCAGGCCCTGCTGGAACTGGTCGATTTTTGTATCGAGCGGGCGTACTAGCCGGAATCGTCGCGCCCCGGCGCAGCCAGGCTAATCCTTGCCCTTCTTGCTGCGCGGTTTCAGCTTGGCGCTGTCCTTGCCGTCGAAATCGCCGACGCCGCTTTCGATGGCATAGCAGGCCAGCCGGACGGACAGCGGGATTTCCACCGTCTTTCCGTCGCGCTCACCCTTTTCATAATACTGGATGATGCGGGGCTTCAGGCCCAGCGCCTTTGCCGCGTCCTTCTGCGACATCTTTTGGCGCTTGCGCCAATGCCGGAATGCGTCGCCGTCCATGCTCATGGTTTGCGTCTCATGCGTCATGACAATTTAGTTCGTCTCGACAAAGGTGATCAATGGGGACCAATCCGCCTGCGCATCCAGGGACCGCTGATCCCCCTTGTCGAACACGCTGACGCCCGAATAGGCCCCGTCGGTATACAACGCTCGGTCGGCGATGATTGTTCCCACCGGATGGTCCAGGGTTTCGATGAACGTGTCCAATTCCTGGGCCGAACGGGTGTGCGCCCGCACCCGGTTGCCGACCAGTATAACCGGCTTCTTGTTGCTGCGGATCGGTTTCAGGTCGTCGATCTTCTTCAGGAAGCGCCGCGTCGCCGCCTGATCAAAGGCCGAGGGCAGGATCGGCAGGATGATGACCTCGGCCATCTTCAGCAGCTCACGAAACCGCGCCAGACCCAACGCCGCCGGCGCGTCGATGACCAGACGCTGAACCTTCTTCGGCGGCGCCTTCAAGGTCTTGGTCCAATCCAATCCGGTGATATCCGGCAGGTCCGCAGGGCGACGCTTAAGCCAGGACAGGCTGCTTTTCTGACGGTCGACATCGGCCAGCGCCGTGTTCAGGCCGCCCTGGGCGAAGGCCGCGGCCAGATTC
The DNA here is from genome assembly GCA_002706405.1 of Rhodospirillaceae bacterium. Classification (GTDB taxonomy): domain Bacteria; phylum Pseudomonadota; class Alphaproteobacteria; order Rhodospirillales; family Casp-alpha2; genus UBA1479. The sequence goes on from PALN01000011.1 coordinate 18,879, forward strand.
GTCGCGATGGTCGTCTTGCCACAACCGCCCTTGGAATTTGCGATCAGAATCGCGCGCGCCATATCCGTCGCCCCTTTGCCAACTTACCGGTCGCTATTTGCCCTTGCGCCAGAATGGCGCGGCGCTGGTGAATTTGTCCCAATCGGCCAGCAGGCGCGGCTCGCTGTCGTAGAGCCCCCGCGCGTGCCAACCCATGATGGCGGCCGAGGCCTTATCGATCGCCGCCGCCTTGCCTCCCCGTCCGTCCGAATGATCGGCGGCCAGGTCGGCCAGCAGGCTTTCCGCCACGGCGACGTCGTTGAGATGACCGAAATCGTCCTGCAAGCGTGCCAGCGCGCGCAGATATTTCTTTTTGACCGGCGAGTCATACAGCGTCTGCAGGAAATCCGTGTTGTAGCGCAACTTCTTAAGCCGGATGCGCAACAGATGCCGTGCCGGTACGTCCAGTTTCGCCAGGCCGTCGCCGGCGCGCAGCGTCTTCTTGTGCGCGCGGTTGAGGATCGAGGCCGCCCAATCGGTGATCGGCTGGGCCAGCGGGTGATCCGGTGGACAGGGCTGCGGGGCCCAGCCCTGGGTTTCCGTGAAGGCCGACAAGCGCAGCACCAGGCCCGCATATCGGGGAGACTTCAAGGCATCGTGAACCAAGGCATAGGCGTCCCGGCGGCGATCATCGGCAGCGGCGGCCAATTCGATCATGGCCGCCGGCTCGACTCCCGCGGCCTGGGGTGGTCCGAGAATTTCGGCGACGAACACGTCCCAGTCGCGGGCCGGACCAAACTGATCGGCGATCCATTTCAATTCCGCCTTCAGCCAGTCCACCCGGGCCGGATCAAGCAGCTTGGAAAACACCGACAGCATGGAGCGCATGCGCCGGACGGCGACGCGGAACTGATGCACGCCTTCGGGGTCGCTGCCGTCGATGGCCGGCCCCTCGTTGGCCAGCATGTGGCGGGTACCCGCGCGCAGGATCGCGGCAATCGCCGCATTGACCGATTGATCGGGCCGCAGGGTCGTGCGTCCGGCGCGCACGGGCGCGACCTTGGGCGGCGTCAGCAGCCGGTAGCCGCGCGCCGCCTTGGTTTCCTGGACGATGGTCAGGCCCGCCGCCTGCTGCAGTTCCAGCGCCACCTCGAACAGGTCGCGGGGATCGCCTTGTATCAGCTCCAACTCGCATTCCTGGATCTTGTCGCGGAGCTTGGCCCGCGGTCCCTTTACCGGGACGCCCGCGGCGTTGCGGTTGACGGCGACGACCTCGCCGTTGTCGATGGCGATCTCGATGCGGCTTTCCGGGCCCATGGCGCCCCGGCGGGTAATCACCGCCTGTTCGCGGGTGAAGCGAGTGCGGAAGGTCTCCTGCAATTCGCCGGGCAGCACTAGGCCCAGGACCTCGACCGCTGCATCCGGCAGCAGGTCCAGGCGCGGGGTCAGGCTGTCGACCTCCTGTTCCCATTCACCGCGCGCGAACAGGGCGCCGGTGCCGTCGTTTTCCGATTTCACGTTCTGGATGAAGCGGCCCTTCTTACGGCGCACACGCAAGGTCGCCCCCCGCCGGCCAAGCCGCATGTCCGGGGTGTCGTAATAGACGCTTTCCAGGTCGTCGGCGATCCAGGTAAGGCCGTTGCTGGACAGGCCTTGGGCCGCCTTCCGCACGGCACGCAGTTGGGCAGCCGTGCCGCCCAGCTTGCATTCGTACTCCCGGTCGCCTGTTCCACCGGCCTGGGATGCGGTTGGCGTCACTGATTCGTTTCCCCGGCCCCGCTGCATGCTGTCCGTCAAAATGCCCCCTCGCCAGACCAACAAAGTCCCGCGTTTGATTTCTGTTTGCTCGCCCGAAGTTTGCCGCTTACCGCACAAAGTCGCACAATGTGCGCATTTGCAGACTACATCCCGTCGCCACCACGATCAATCAAGAAATCCATCCGCGACGTCGGCCTGCCCGTACCGGTTCCCGGCCCTGCCGGATGGCGGAAAAGCGGCGCGGGACGACGACGCGTTCAGGCGCTTGCTCTGGCCCGCAAGCACCGCTATAACGAGCGCCCGTCGCGGACCGGCAGCAAGGGACCTCAAGTTCCTTCCGGCTTTTTCCGCGGCGTCCATGCCGGAGTGTAGCTCAGCCTGGTAGAGCACCGTCTTCGGGAGGCGGGGGTCGGAGGTTCGAATCCTCTCACTCCGACCATTCAGGGCGCGAGCCCGAAATGTCGATACGGAAACGGCCCCTGGGGATTTTATCCCCCAGGGGCCGTTTTTCCGTTCCGGGCACCGGTCTCTCGCCAGCGGCCGGCGCTCTTTTCAGCTGCAGATGCTAACCCGCGCCAAGCGGAACGTGTCTGGTCGGTGTGCCGTTATTCGGCGGCTACCAGGGCGCGGGCCTGGTTCAGCGTGTCGGCGGCGTCGCGGAAGTTGCCGTCGGCACATTCCGTGCGGGCCCGCTCGACCAACTGGTTGAACAGCAGTTCGGCCTGTTCACCGACGCCGGGGTTTTCGTCCTTCGACTTCAAGGTGTCGGAGATGACCTGTTCACAAACCGGCAAGGTGGCGATTTCCTGCGCGGACACGGCCGTGGCGAACGGCACGAACGACAGAAACCCAAGAACGGCGGCAGTCTTTTTGGCGCTCGAAAGCGACATGGAAGTACTCCATCAAAGGCCGTCCCCGGTTCCATCCGGGGACGCCAAGAGTGACGCATTAAGGGCTGAACAAGCAGCATGTGGCGCCTGACACCGCGAGCCGATCCGGTTTCCCGGGGGGCCGCGCAAGCGGCGCGTCCGATATCTTTGAGGGACGCGCGCGACAGGTCTTCAATCCCAGAGTCCTCAATTGCGGATCATACGATATTTCCCCGTCGCGCCCCAGGGAATCCGGCGCCGGACGCCCCGCGAGAACATCATGACAGCAATCACTTAAATGCATTTGACGGCCCCTTGCCGCCGCCTCGGCGATGGGACGCCCCGGCGCTTTCGCTTTCGTGTTTAATTGGCTACTTTAAATGCCTTATGGGGAGGAGCACCGCTCCTTGCAGACCGGAAACACCACTCGCCAGGGCAGGGTCATGACCGCTTTGACTGAAACGCCACGCCGTACCGCCAAATCCCGCTTGCCGCTGGCCGCACCCGTGCTTGCCGCCCTGGTCTTGCTGGGCGGCTGCGAGACGGCCAACAACGCCCTTTCGACCGTTGCCGACAAGTCCACGGAACTGTGGAATGCCATGTCGTCACCGTTCGCCCGCGGCGACGACAAGCAGCTGAGCCGCGATCCGACCCGCGAACGCCGCGCCGACGTCGAAAAGTGGGAGCGCATCCGCGAGTCCGACGATCCCACCGTGTTCCAAAGCTTCATCGAAGCCTATCCGGACAGCGCCCTCACCCATTTGGCGCGCCGCCGGTTGGCGACCCTGCAGCCGACCCAGGGAACCCATGTGCCCTCGACCTACGCGACGGAACGGCCAAGGCCGCCCGAGGTTCGCCACACCACCGCGCAGATGCCGCCGCCCGCCCCGCCGGGCCAGTTTCCCGTGCCCTGGGTACTGGGCCGCTGGGCCATCGACTGTTCGCGCAAGGAAGGGGGCAACGGCGTCACCTACAACCAGGTCGACGCCGGCAAGGTTCGGGTCATCCGCGACGACGGCAGTTCCGCCGTCTACACCGTGCGCCGCGAGGAAGACATCCTGGTGTTGGAGGCCGATGGCCTGATTTATCAGGACAAAATCGTCAGCGCGACCGAACTGCGGTCCTATGCCGTCAAGTACAACGACCAATGGCATGAGGTGGACCTGGTCTACCGCAAGTGCGATTGACGGCGGTCCCGCCCCCCGGGACATCCCAGGCTCAAGTCACCGTAAAAACCCAAAACCCCGGCCCGCGCGAACGCGGACCGGGGCCGTGGGTTTGCCAATCCTTGGGGTCGGATCGGGCGTAATGCCCTAACAAATATGGACCCGCCTATCGGGGGTCGTTGGTCTGCTTAATGCCGTAGGCCACCGAAACCAGAAAGGCGACGGCGGCGGCGATGCAAACACCAAGAAAAATCATGCTTCCTGTCGTCATGTGTTTAAATCTCCGTCTTCCAATGGCCGAATTCTAAGCGCCCCAAAAGCCCTTCGACATTGATCTAGATCAATATTTCGGGCCCCGCTGCCAATCAGCCCTGGGCCATGCGCCGCGCGATATATCCACAGATTGTGCATAACCAGGCGCCCTAAAGACTCCGAGCCCGGAGCCACTTCGGGTACACTTGCGCGCCCGCGGATGGGCCGCCCAATGGGGGGCGGAACAGAAAGGTCATCATCATGCGCAATGCCGTCATCGGCATCGTCGTGGGATTGGTTGTCGGCGTCGTCCTGGGGGTTTCCATCATTTCCCCCCGCCTGAACGCTTCGCTGCCGGACACGGCCGCCCAAATCGCAGCCGACCTGCCCCCCGACTCCACGCCGCCAAGCGAAGCACCGGCCGCCGCGGCCCCTGTGCCCCCCACCGCCACGGCGGAAAGCCTCCTGGCCCCGGCAATTACCCCCGATCCCATCGTTCGCTGGCGCATGGAAAGCGCCTTTGCCAGCACCCTGCCGCAACTGGGGGCCCAGGCGAAGCGAATCGAAACCGAGATCTGGCGGGTGTCTGCCGGCGGGATGGAGATCGCCTTCAACGAACCGGGCTCCCTGGTTCAAGGCAAGGACATGGTCAGCGCGGTCACGGACGGCACTGTCGATGCCGCCTTCATCGCCCCCGAAAGCTGGCCCGCGGACATCCCCGCTCTGCAGTTGTTCGGTGCCGTGCCGTTCGGCCCCCGGGCCGAGGAATATCTGGCCTGGCTCTATTTCGGCGGCGGCGAAAAACTGCTGAACGGCCTGGCCGAAGGCTTGGGCGTGCAGGTCGTCATTTGCGGGCTGGTCTCGCCCGAAGGCGCCGGCTGGTACCGCCGGCAACTCACCACGGTCGAAGATCTGAAGGGCCTGCGCGTGCGCATGACCGGCCTGGGCGCCCGGGTCATGAACCGCCTCGGGGCCGAAACGGTGACCCTGAACGAGGGCGAGATCTTCCACGCCCTGGAAACCGGCGCCATCGATGCCGCCGAATATTCCATGCCCGCCATCGACGTACAGCTTGGCCTGCACCGCATGGCGCGGAACTATTATTTCCCCGGCTGGCATCAGCCGGCGACTCTGCTGGCGCTGGTCGTCAATAAAGCCCGCTGGACGGAACTGAAACAGGTGCAGCGCTCGCAACTGCGCGCCGTCTGCGGTGACAACGTGCGTCATGGCCTGGCCGAGGGCGAGGCCTCGCAGTATCGCGCGCTGTTGAACCTGACCAAGGAAGGAGTGACCGTGCGCCGCTGGCCGCGGGAAATTCTCAGCAAGCTTTCCAAAGCCTGGAACGAGGTCGCCCGCGAAACGGCGAAAAGCGACAAGGATTTCGCCAAGGTGTGGAAATCGCTCGACCGATTCCGCAAGGACTACGCTGTGTGGCGCGACCTGGGCAGCCAGTAAAGCCCGCTCTGCCCGCCGGCCCGCCTTCGAACTGCCTGCTTACTGACCCGTGCCGACCATGGCACCGGGGCCGTCATCGCCCAGGACGTCGGCGGGCAATTCGTCCATCTTGGTCAGCAGATATTCGAGGTCCGAGGATTCGAATTCGACACCCAGGTCGTCGTACTGGGTCATGATCCGCTCGATCATGCGCCGGGCATAGCGTTCGCGATCGTTCTCGCCGCCGTCCATTTGCGTTTCCCGACTGACGTCGAGCGCCGCGCGCACGGCCATGAACTGTGCCGGCGGCAGACCGGCCTTGTCGAACACGGCGCGCAAGCCCAGGGGACCGCGATCGTGAATCAGGCGCCGGGCATTTTCCAGCGTAACCCCCGCCTGCACGGCCATCGCGCATTCAAAAAAGACGATGTCGCCCATGCAAAGCGCCCGCAGCATGATCGACGGGGTCAGGCGGCCGTTGTCATGAAGCTGGCGAACCAGGATCATGACGTCATCGACGCCGGAATCGGACGACAGGCTGATGGTCGCCCGTTCGCGCGATTGCAGGATGAGGTCCGTGGTCATCGACCCGGGCAGTTCATGGCGTTTGACCAACTCGTCGCGCATGTTCTCCGACACCAGCGTCACCAGACGCTCCGCCACCGTCACCGGCAGGGACGCCCGATTGACCATGGCGGACTGCACGCCTGCGCGATCGCCGAAATCGTCGACGACCTTCTGGAACGTGCGTTCGGAAATGGCCGCTCCCTCGTTGGCGACCAGACGCGTCACCGCCGCCTCGTTGCCCGAACTAACCAAGGCATCGGACAGCGCTTCCGACACCGTGGCCCGACCGGCGACCGCTTCCTGCTTGGCGGCATTCTGTGACCCGATGATGGCGATCAGGTCTTCGTCGTTCAGAACCTGAGAAAATTCGATCATCGGCAGGGCCACCTGATCGACATCGTTGGCCAGCGCCACCGCCACGTCGTGCGGCAGATTGCCGTTCTGTTTCAGGTTCTCCGTCAGCGCCTGGCGCACGCGGATTTCCGCATCCTTGACCATCAGGCGGAAGATATCCTCCGCCAGGGCCCGCTCCTTGGCGGTCAGCTTGCCGGGATCAAACGCGCCGGCAACCTTGGCCGCCGTCGCGGCGCGGTTGTCCGGCGTGGGATCCGACAACAGCTTGGCGACATCCGATTTGCTTAAATTATCAGCCGGCATGAGAGGTAGATGCTCCTTTCGCAGCCGGGGAAAGCCCCCATCCCTGCGCCCACGACTTCCATGTCAAACAGTATAATGCGGATCGGCGGGTGAATGAAATCATCTCCGCCCGCCGGGGGTTGGCGATTGCACATTCCAGACCTGCCGGGGATAATGCGCCCCCGCCCGCATGGGCGCGGTCTCGATTTCCAACCATGTCACGACAAAAGGTTTGGTTTTATGAAACATACTTCTCTGCTGGCCGTCGCGGCCGCCGGCTTTGTCGCCTCGATGATGGTGGCTGCCGCCCCCGTTCAGGCCGACGCCGCCAAGGCGTTCAAGAAGAACCGCTGCGCCCAATGCCACACGATTTCCGGCAAGCACACCATCGGCCCGTCCCTGAATGGCATCATCGGCCGCAAGGCCGGCACGGCCGACGGGTTCAAGGCGTCGCGCTATTCCAAATCCATGGTCGCCGCCGGTGAAAAGGGTCTGGTGTGGGACGCCAAGTCGCTCGACGGCTATCTCGCCAATCCCAAGCAGTTCCTGCGGGACTATCTGGACGATCCCAAAGCCTCGACCAAGATGGCCTATCCGGGGCTGAAGAAGGAAGATCAGCGCGCCCTGGTCATCGAATACCTGACCAACGCGAAATGACCGGAACGCCGCGGCCGTCCAACGGCCGCGGCGCCGTCATTTGATCAATCCCGCTTCGCGGAAATACCGGACGGCCCCCGGGTGCAAGGGGGCGGTCAGGGAGTCACGCACCATTTCCGCTTTCCGCAGGTTGGCCAAGGCCGGGTGCATGTCGCGGAAGGCGTCGAAATTGTCGAACACGGCCTTGACGACCGTATAGATAATATCGGGCTTGGTTTTGGTCGAACTGACCAGCGTGGCGCCGACGCCGAAGGTTCTGACATCCTTCGGACTGCCTTGGTACATGCCCCCCGGAATGACCGCCCAGCGATAGAAGGGACTGGTCTTGACCAACGCCTCGATACCCGGACCGTCGATCGGCACCAGAACCGCCGCACAATCGTTGGCCGTCTCGCGCGTGGCGGCGGACGGATGGCCGACCAGCGCAAAGAAAGCATCAATCTTGTTGTCGCATAGGGCCTCGCCCTGCTGGTTGGCCTTGAATTCGGCGGCCAGCGCAAGGTCGCGGCGCTTCCAGCCCAACGCTCTTTCGATGATCTGCCAGGTCGCCAGCGTTCCCGACCCGGGATTGCCGATGTTCATGCGCCGGCCTTTGACATCGTTGATATGCTTGATGCCCGAATCCGCCCGCGCCATCAGGGTGACCGGTTCGGGATGCAGCGAAAATACGGACCGCAGCTCCGGATAGGGGCCGCGCTTGTCGAACGGCGCTTCACCGCGCACGGCGCTGTACTGGGTATCGGACTGGGCCAGGCCCAAATCCAGGTCACCGGACCGAATGGCGTTGATGTTGAACACGGACCCGAAGGTGGATTCGACCGAACAGCGCACCCCGTGGTCCTTGCGGGCCTTGTTGACCAGCCGGCAGATGGCGCCGCCCGCCGGGAAATAGACCCCGGTCACACCGCCCGTGCCGATTGAAATGAACTCGGCCGACCGCGCGGTTGCTGGACTCAGCGCAACCCAGGCGATGGCTGCCGCCATGATGAATGCGCCCCGTGTGACCCGCATGCGTCTGCTCCCTGATGGATATCTGCCGTCTATGTGCCGCGCGCAGGGCCCCCGTCCGGGCCCCTGGGGCGGACGGATGATAGCCGGTCCTGCAGCATTTGATGAGACCCGATCTGAACAGAAATGGGGCCGCCCCGCCTTCGACCGCCTGCCGCGGATCAGTGACGGACGATCAGGACCGATTGCTTGGCCTGATGCGCGACCTTGTCCGCGTTATGCCCAAGCATGTCCGCGTCGGTGCGCCGATCGCACAGGACAATCAGATCGCAATCGGTATCCTTCGCGCCGCGGAGGATTTCTTCATAGACCCGACCATGGCCGACGATGTGCTGTTTTCGGATTCCGTCGGGGATGTTCGCCTTGGTCCAGGTATGCAGGCGGGCGGCCGCTTCTTCCATGGTTTTCTTTTCATAGCCTTTGGGAAAGAAGTCGGCGACCAAAGAAGACCCGAAGGTCGGGATGACGACCATCACATGGAGCGTCGCCCCGAACTTTTCGGCAAGTTCGATGGCAATCGGCGCGGAGGCCGACCAAGACGATTTGTCGTCGATGTCGATGGCAAGGAGGATGTCCTTATACATGTCTTGCGGGCTCCTCGGTCAGGCCGGCTGGGCCGATGTTTTGCGGATGCGTGCTTTTTGCGCCAGGACGACCAGACACAGGATCAGCAACGCGGGTAGGTAGATCCAATACTTGTTCACCTGATCCGCGGGTTGCAGAACCTTGGTGATTTCCTGGTCCCAATCGAGGCCGACCTTTTTGGCTTCAGAGCCGAAGGCGACGTCGTCGATCAGGACTTTCCCGTCTTCCTCGCGCAGCGTCAGGCCAACGGCCTTGATACGCTCGGCACCGCTTGCGCTTGGCCCCACGGGCAGCACGACCATCCATTTACGGGGGTTTCCGATATCGTCCTTGCCCGAAATCATCAGGCGGACCTTTTCGCCTTCCGGCGTGTTTTCAAAGGCGGTCGCCATTTCCGCGGGCTTGTAATCGATATAGGGCGCCGAGATCATGTCCATCCAGAACCCGGGGCGGAAAAAGGAAAACGCCAGCACCAACAGCACCACCGTCTCCCAGATCTTGCTTTTGGTCAGGAAGTATCCCTGCGTCGCCGCCGCGAATAAGAGCATCGCCAATGTCGCGGTTATGAACACGAACACGCCGTGCACGGCATCCACGTCGATGAGCAGCAGGTCCGTGTTGAAGATGAACAGGAACGGCAGGGCCGCCGTGCGCAGGGAATAGAAGAAGGCGATGAAGCCCGTGCGGATCGGATCGCCGCCGGACACCGCGGCGGCGGCAAAGGACGCCAGCCCCACGGGCGGCGTC
>PALN01000012.1 GCA_002706405.1 Rhodospirillaceae bacterium
CGGGCGCTTCGCGCCGTCGCCGACGACCACCAGGCGGCCCTGTCCGTCGGCATTCCCTTGAAGACCATCTGGATCGCCGTGTGGACCATCGCCGGCATCGTGGCATTGGTCGCCGGCATCGTCTGGGGGGCCAAGTCGGGGGTCCAGTTCTCGCTGTCGCTGATCGCGCTCAAGGCCCTGCCGGTGCTGATCCTGGGCGGCTTTACCTCGGTCCCCGGCGCCATCGTCGGCGGCCTGATCATCGGCGTCGGCGAAAAAGTGGCGGAAGGTTTCTGGGGCCCGGCCCTCGGGGGCGCCATCGAAAACTGGTTCGCCTACATGCTCGCCCTCGCGTTCCTGGTGTTCCGACCCCAGGGATTGTTCGGCGAAAAAATCATCGAGCGCGTGTAGGGAGAGACCGGACAGATGTTTTACAGAGAAGCCGGCCAGTTCAAGACCACCTACCAGGGCGACCAGGCCCTGTTCCCGGTTTTTCAGGACAAGGTCGCCGTACTGCTGGTGATCATCGCCGCCTATGCGGTGCCGTTCTTCGCCGATGAATACTGGCTGCAGGCGATCTTCATTCAGTTCCTGGTGTTCGCCCTGATGGCGATCGGCCTCAACATCCTGATGGGCTACGCGGGGCAGATATCGCTCGGCACCGGTGCCTTCGCCGCCGTCGGCGCCTATGCCTGCTACAAGCTGACCACCAACATCGAAGGCATGAACATCATCGTCGCCATCCTGTTGTCGGGCGGCTGCGCGGCCGCCGTCGGCGTGCTGTTCGGCCTGCCGTCGCTGCGCATCAAGGGATTCTACCTGGCGGTCGCGACACTGGCGGCGCAGTTCTTCATTCTGTGGCTGTTCAACAAGGTGGGCTGGTTCTACAACGACAACCCCTCGGGCACCATCACCGCCCCGCCCCGGGAAATCTTCGGCATCCTGGTCACCGGTCCCTCGGCCTCGGCCGAAGCGCGCTACATCGTCTGCCTGACCTTCCTGATCGTCTTCGCCTGGTTCGCCAAGAACCTGGTGCGCGGGCGCATCGGGCGAAACTGGATGGCGATCCGCGACATGGACATCGCGGCCGAAATCATCGGCATCCGTCCGCTGCAGACCAAGCTGCTGGCCTTCGCCATTTCGTCGTTCTACTGCGGCGTCGCCGGGGCGCTGATGATCTTCTGCTGGCTTGGGTCGGCGGAAACCGAAGCCTTCGATCTGGCCAACGTATCCTTCCGGGTGCTGTTCATGATCATCATCGGCGGGCTCGGTTCCATCGGCGGATCAATCATGGGCGCGGCCTTCATCATTCTGATGCCGATCTTCCTGACCAACTTCCCGCCCATGATCGGCGTGGAAATTTCCACGGCCCTGCAAAAGCATCTCGAGGAAATCATCTTCGGCGTGATGATCGTGGTGTTCCTGATCGTCGAGCCCGAAGGCTTCGCCCGGCTGTGGCAGATTTTGAGGGAAAAGTTGAGAAAGTGGCCGTTCCCCTATTGAGGCGGCCATTTGAAATGTCGCGGCACCCGCCGCCAAAACCAAGAACAAGACCCGACGTAACCGGGCTGGCACGTAGGAGGCGATATCGCCCTCGCGTTACAGTTCGGCGTGAACCGTAAACAGGATAAGTCCCGGATTACAAACGACAATGGGACATTCACACTTGGGAGTAAAAGCCATGAAGTTCCGTAAAGCAGTATTGGCCGCGGCAGGTGCCGTGGTTGGGTTCGGTACGTTCGCCGCGGCGGAAACCGCCAAGGCCGACGAACAGTTCTTCCCCATGCTCGTCTATCGCACCGGCGCCTATGCGCCGTCCGGCATTCCCGTGGCCAACGGGTTCCGCGATTATTACACCCTGCTCAACAAGCGCGACGGCGGCATCAACGGCGTCACCGTGACCTTCGAAGAATGCGAAACCCAGTACAAGACCAACCTGGGCGTCGAGTGCTACGAGAAGCTGAAAGGCAACGGGCCGACCGGCGCCTCCCTGTTCAACCCCTATTCGACCGGCATCACCTATCAGCTGATCCCGAAGGCCTCGGTCGATAAAATCCCGATCCTGTCCATGGGCTACGGCCGGACCTCGGCCGCCGACGGCCGGGTCTTCGAATGGGTGTTCAACCCGCCCGCCACCTACTGGTCGCAGGCATCGGCGGTCATCAAGTATTTCTCGCGCCGGGTCGGCGGCTACGACAAGCTGGCCGGCAAGAAGATCGTTCACCTGCACCACAACTCGGCCTACGGCAAGGAAGCCAACCCGACCCTGGAAGTGCTGGCCAAGCGCTACGGCTACAAGCTGACCATGATCCCGGTTGACCATCCCGGCCAGGAACAGTCCTCGCAATGGCGTCAGATCCGCCGCATCAAGCCGGACTTCATCTTCATGTCCGGCTGGGGCGTCATGAACCAGGTCGCCATCAAGGAAGCCGGCAACATCCGCTATCCCATGGATCAGTTCGTGGGCAACTGGTGGTCCGGCTCCGACGCCGACGTGATCCCCGCCGGGGACGGCGCCAAGGGCTACCTGTCGACCACCTTCCACGGCGCGGGTGCCGACTTCGGTGTCCATGCCGAGATCATCAAGCACATCTACGGCGGTGATGCCGCGGCGGCCAGGGAAAACAAGGTCGGCGAGGTTCTGTACAACCGCGGCGTGGTCAACGCCATGTTCGCGACCGAAGCGGTCCGCACGGCCCAGGCCAAATTCGGCAACAAGTCCCTGACCGGCGAACAGGTCCGCTGGGGTCTGGAAAACCTGAACATCACCCAGGAAACCTTGGACAAGCTCGGCTTCAAGGACATGGTCAGCCCGCTCAAGATCACCTGCGAAGACCATGAAACCATGGGGCCGGTGATCATCCAGAAGTGGGACGGCGCCAAATGGTCCTATGCCAGTGAATGGCTGACGCCGATGCGCGACATCGTTCGCCCGATCGTCGAAGCCGACGCCGCGGCCTACGCCAAGGAAAACAACATCACGCCCCGGGACTGCAAGTAAGCGGAACCGGGTTCCCCGACGACCACACAGGTAAAGGCAAGGATCATGGAACAGGCTGTTAAAGAAGGGCCCTCGGGCGCCGCCGAAGCGGCCAATCCGTCATCCCCCTTGGTGGTCAACAACATCGAGGTCATCTACGACCATGTGATCCTGGTGTTGAAGGGGGTATCGCTTGAGGTTCCCGAGGGGGGCATCGTCGCCCTCCTCGGGGCCAACGGCGCCGGCAAGACGACGACGCTCAAGGCCATTTCCAACCTGCTGGGAGCCGAGCGCGGCGAAGTGACCAAGGGCGAGATTCTGTTCCGGGGCGAACGCGTCGACAGCCTGACGCCCAACGAACTGGTCAAGCGCGGCGTCATCCAGGTCATGGAAGGCCGCCACTGCTTCGAACATCTGACCGTCGAAGACAATCTGATGACCGGCTCCTACACCCGCACGGACGGCGCCGCCGCGGTCGCCGAAAGCCTGGAGAAGGTCTACCACTATTTCCCGCGCCTGAAGGAACGCCGCACCTCGCAGGCGGGCTATACCTCGGGCGGCGAACAGCAGATGACCGCCATCGGTCGGGCGCTCATGGCCAACCCCAACACCATCCTGCTGGACGAGCCCTCCATGGGCCTGGCCCCGCAGCTGGTCGAAGAAATTTTCGAGATCGTCAAAACGCTCAACGAGAAAGAGGGCGTGTCGATCCTGCTGGCCGAACAGAACACCATGGTCGCGCTGAAATACGCCGACTACGGCTACATCCTGGAAAACGGCCGGGTGGTCATGGACGGAGACGCCGCGGGCCTGCGCGAAAACCCGGACGTGAAGGAATTCTATCTCGGCCTGGCCGGGGAAAGCCGCAAGAGCTTCCGCGACGTGAAACATTACCGCCGCCGCAAGCGTTGGCTCTGACGCAGATCCCGAGCAATCCGCCACGGATTGCGACGACGCATTTGCGTGAACCCAACAACGAGAGACGGACCATGCCCGACAATCCCCATTACGACGACCTCGAAACCCGGACCGAGGACGCCCGCGAAGACGCCCTGTTCGCAGCCCTGCGCGCGCAACTCGCCCATGCCAAATCCAAGTCTCCCTATTTCCGCGACCTGCTGGCCGACGTCGACCCCGGCGCGGTGACGGACCGCGCCGTCCTCGCCCGATTGCCGATCACGCGCAAATCCGCCCTGGTCGATATCCAGCGGCCGGGCAACGCCCTGGGCGGCCTGACGGCGGCGGGTGACGGCGCGCTCAGGCGCATCTACCAAAGCCCCGGGCCGACCTACGATCCCGAAGGGCATGGCGACGATTGGTGGCGCACCGCGCGGGGGCTTTATGCCGCGGGCCTGCGCCCCGGCGACGTGGTGCACAATTCGTTTTCCTATCACCTGACTCCCGCCGGCGCGATGATGGAAGCCGGCGCCACCGCCATCGGCTGCGCCGTGGTGCCCGCCGGGGTCGGCAATACGGACCTGCAGGTCCGCGCCATGGCCGACATCCGCCCCACGGCCTATTGCGGCACGCCGTCGTTTCTCAAGATCCTGCTCGACAAGGCCGCCGAGACGGGCGCGGACCTGTCGTCCCTCGGCAAGGCCGGCGTCGGGGGCGAGCCCTTCCTGCCCGACCAGCGCACCGCCTTCGCCGCGGCCGGGATCGACGCCCATAACCTCTATGCCTCCGCCGACATCGGCCTGATCGCCTATGAATCGGACGCCCGCGAGGGCCTGATCCTGGAAGAAGGCCTGATCCTGGAAATCGTCACCCCGGGCACGGGCGACCCGGTGGCCCCGGGCCAGGTCGGCGAGGTCGTGTTGACCATGCCGTTCAACCGGGACTATCCGCTGATCCGCTTCGCCACCGGCGACATGTCGGCGGTGATGGCCGGGGCCAGCCCCTGCGGGCGCACCAACACCCGCATCAAGGGCTGGATGGGCCGCGCCGACCAGGCGGCCAAGGTCAAGGGCATGTTCATCCACCCGCGCCAAATCGCCGACATCGTCAAACGCCACCCGGAAATCCAGCGTGCCCGCATGGTGGTGACGCGCGAAAACGGCCAGGACATGATGACGCTTCAGTGCGAAACGTCGGCATCCGACGCCGATATTACCAACGCCGTCACCGAGACCATCCAGGCCACCTGCAAACTCAAGGGTGCCGTGAAACTGGTCGCGGTCGACTCGCTGCCCAACGACGGCAAGGTGATCGATGACCAACGCGAGACGGCGGGCTGACGCCGGATCGGCTGTTGCCACGGCAATCAGACGTCGAGGGCGTCCTCGTTCTTAAATCGGCGAATTTCAGATTCCAACTCCGCGATGCGGTCATCCCGCGCGGCGACGACCATCGCAATGTCCGCGGCATCAAACCGTCTCGGGATATGCTGCGGACAATTTGTGTCCCATGCGACGACCGTGAACAGCAACGCCTGTTCCGGACGCGCCTCGTACTCTTTGGGCATCAGGGTGTCGATTAGGTTGGCGTCGTCTTCCACCACGCACGCCGTTCCCCAAATTTTCACCCGGCGCAGATTGGTGTAGTCCATAAAGAACAAATGCGCCTTTGGGTTATCGGACAGGTTTCCGGACGTGATGTATTGCCGGTTGCCGGCAAAGTCGGCGAACCCGATCGTCTTGCCATCAAGAACGCGCAGAAACCCCGGCGGGCCACCACGGTGCTGAATATAGGGCTGGCCCGAGGTATTGACGGTTGCAAGATAGACGCTTGTCTGCGCCTTGATGAATGCCGCGAGTTCGTCAGTGATCGTCGACGGCCAGGAGCCTCGCGCTTCCATCTTGGCGTAGGCCGCCCTTGATCCTTTACGGGATTGGATTGCCTTAACCGTCGGGCTGAACGCGACGTCGCTGGTGTGAATGGCGGCTTTGTGTCTGGGCATCGCAACCTAAAGTCCCAATTCACTCAACCCGGGATGGTCGTCCGGACGCCGGCCGATCGGCCAGTGGAACAATCGCTCGCTCTCCAAGATCGGCAAATCGTTGATGCTGGCAATGCGGACTTGCATCTGGCCGCAATCATCAAACTCCCAATTTTCGTTGCCGTAGCTGCGGTGCCATTGATCTGCGGCGTTCCGCCATTCGTAGGCGAAGCGAACGGCGATTCGATTGCCGTTGAATGCCCAGACCTCCTTGATCAGGCGGTAATCGAGTTCGCGTTGCCACTTGCGGGTCAGGAATTCTTTGATCTCTCGCCGACCGATTGGAAATTCGGACCTGTTGCGCCACTTGGAATCCGGCGTATACGCCAATGCGATGCGTTCCGGATCTCTGGAGTTCCAGGCATCTTCCGCCAAGCGAGCTTTCTCGGCCGCCGTCTCCGCGTCGAACGGCGGCAGCGGCGGGCGGATGTCATTTGGGGTCATGATGGTTCTTTCTTTGTGATCGTTCTGACGTGCCGAACAGAAACACGGCCCCGCGCATTCTGGCGGGGCCGTGTTTCAAAATCAGGCAGCCTTGCCTCGGGCCGAGACGACGGGAAAATCGATTTCCGTTCCGGCGACTTCGTTGATGTAATTGGTCCAGGTGTTGAGGGCGACGTGGAGGACGATTTCAATGATCTGCTCATCGTCGTATCCCGCCTGCTTCACCGCGTCGAGGTCGGCCGCGGCGATCTGTCCGCGAGCATGGACGACTTTCGCCGCAAATCGCACAGCCGCGTCGGCCACGGGATCCGTTGAAGCGCCCTGGCGGTTTGCGGCAATTTCAACGTCGTCGAGTTTCGCCAGATTCTTGCCAAGATAGGTATGGGCCGACAGGCAGTAATCGCAGCCATTGATTTCGGCAACCGCCAACGCAATTCGTTCGCGGGTCGCTGCCGGCAGTTTCCCTTTGGCCAGGGCGCCTGAGAGATTCAGATAGCCTTCGAGGGCGGCCGGGCTGTTGGAAACAAGGCGGAACAGATTCGGCACCACGCCGAGCTGTTTTTCAACGGCCAGCAACAGGGGCCGGGAGGAAGCCGGCGCGTCATCAATAGAGGCCGGTGTAGGAATGCGTGACATGGGAATATTCCTTTCTGTCTGGAAAAACCCGGCGCCTCCCGGGGGGGCAGGGAGGCGCCGGTCAGGCGGACCGAGGATCGGGGGGCGTGCCTCGGTCCCTGCGGTAGATCAATTAGTCGCCCCAACGGTGAGCGTCTTCGATCTGGGTGTCGACGACCTGGCCGTGCCCGGTCGAGATCTCGGCCGTTTCGCCGGCCTGCGCCGCACTCACGGTGACGGCGGCAAGCAGGGCGAAGATGGCGGCGGACAGAAGAGAGATACGTTTTTCGATGGACATAGGTGTTCTCCTTTCAATGGAACAAGTTGTGAAAAGCCAAGCAATTGGCCTTGGCTGTGAGGGGAACCTAATTCCTTCCACTTTTTCCCGATAGATAGTAATTATTGGAATTACCCTTCCATTTTTCGGAAACATAGGATTGCCTTGAATCGCCTGGAAGCCATGTCGACACTTCTGACCGCCGCCGATGCCGGCAGCCTTTCCGCGGCCTCACGGAAACTCGGCGTTCCTCTTGCGACCGTCAGTCGCCGGGTTTCCGATCTCGAAACCTACCTGCGCGCAAAACTGTTGATCCGGACAAGCCGCCGTCTTGAATTGACCGAAGCAGGGCGCTCCTACATCGCAGCCTGCCGCGAAATCCTCGAACAAGTGGAATACGCGGAGCGTCTCGCATCCGGGGAATACATGACGCCGAAGGGCGACATCGTGGTGACGGCGCCGATCGTATTCGGGCGCCTGCATGTCCTGCCGGTGATCACGGAATTTCTTGATGCCTACCCCGACATCAATGTGCGTTTAGTGCAGACCGACCGCGTCGCCAATTTCACCGAGGACCGGGTAGACATCGCGCTGCGTATCGGTCCACTTCCGGATAGCGGTCTTCTCGCGTCGCGGCTCGGCGAGGTAAGCCGCGTGGTCTGCGCAAGTCCCGACTACCTGGCTCGTCACGCCCCCGCCCCCGAACGGCCAGGCGATCTGACGCATCATCGATGCATTACCTTCAACGGCCTGTTCGCACCGGATCGATGGACATTCCAGGACGGCAAAAAGACGGAAACCGCCCGCATTAACTCCCGCCTTATCGTCAGCACGGCCGAGGCGGCCATTGACGCGGCCGCCAGCGGTCTCGGCATCACGCGGGTCCTAAGTTATCAGATCGCCGACGCCATCAAGGACGGGACACTCAAGTTGATCTTGGAGCCGTACACGCCGGATCCCTGGCCGGTCAACATCGTCTACGCGAGCCAGGGGCTGGTGCCCCTCAAAACCAGGGCATTCATCGACTTCGCGACGGATCGCCTACGCCGGCGGCTGGCAATGCTGCCCAATCTCTGACGCCACCCCCGACGGCCTCGCCGGCACCATCCAGGCGACCTGCAAGCTCAAGGGCCAAGTCGAATCCGTCGCCCCCGGCAATGACCCGACGCGGCACAGTGACGTTCACCGTATCCCCGAAATGATTTGCATGAATACCACTCAGAATATGTAGTGATTTTATGTCCGCTCAGGGTCATTAGCAGACCTCACTTCCCCCCACCAAACGCCTCCGCCAGCCGCAGCCAGTCCTGCGGCGTGACCAAGGCGATGAACGCGAATCCCAGGTCCGCGCCGGGGTCCGGGCGCAAGACAACGGCCCCGGCCTCGTCCGTATATTCGCCCGTGGTGGCGCGCATCAGGTTGCCGTGGCCGACGATCACCCGGTTGGTGCCGGGGGTGAGGGGCCGGGTGAAATGAGCGCGGGCGTTTTTCACCGCCGCGTCATGGCCGCCGACGTAGTCCTGGGACCGCAGGTTCATGATTTCCGTCGTGGTGCGCACGGCGCCCAGGCTCATCAGGCGGGCGGTTTCCGCCGTGCGGCAGTATTCGGAGGACAGCACCTCGCCGACCGGAATATCCAATGTGCGGATGGCGAGGCCGATCAATTGCGCCGTCATCCGCCCCGTGTCCGACAGCTGGCGCATCTTGGCCCCGTCGCAGCTTTGCCAATCGCCGGCTTGGCGCACCTGATCGTTCTGGGTCCAGTCCGTGGCGGCATGGCGGAAATAGAGAACATGGCCCCCGGCGCGCAGGGCCGCGACCAGGGCCGCCCCTTGGGGTTCCGCCGCCGCGGCCGGGCGCGCGGCCAGCAGCATGCAGGCGGCCAGAACCAGGCCCAGGGCGGCGCGCCGCCGCCCGAAGGGGTGCGGAGTTACCATGTTTTTGAGGATATCGCCTGGGGAGGCGCCGGAAAAGCACGGAATTTCAAATGCTTGGCCAGGCACAAGAAAAGATCACATTGGGGACATAATCTCGCCCCAATCGGGGGGCTAAATAAGAACCATAGACCTCCTCGTCTATTAACCAGAGACCCCCCTCTCTGGTCCCCTTAATCGGCACCAGCCGAACTCAAAGCCGGGCTCTCCCCAAGAGCCCGGCTTTTTTTCGTCGTTGGCCCGGCCAGAGGCCCCTGTATTCGCGGGCCCGTCCGGGGTATCTATGACCGGGGCGCATCCTCGCCCGACAGAACAGGATCATCGACCCCGTGAACCGTTTCGAAGGCACATCGCTCGACTGCCTGCGCAGCGCCCGGCCCGTGTTCCGGGGCCTGGCGTTCCAGATCGAAAGCGGCGGGGCGCTGGTCTTGACAGGGCCCAACGGCTCCGGCAAATCCTCGCTGCTGCGGCTGATGGCCGGGCTGCTGCCGCCGGCGGCGGGAACGCTCGCCTGGAACGGCGCGGCCGTGACCGAAGACCCCGACGCCCATCGCGGGCGGCTGCGCTATCTCGGCCATTTGGACGCCGTGAAACCGGCGCTCACCGCCTGGGAAAATCTGGCCTTCTGGGCCGGGCTGATGGGCGCCGACCCCGATGCGGCGGTCGCCCCGGCGCTGGACGCGCTCGGCATCGGCCCGCTGTCCGATCTGCCGGCGCGGTTTCTGTCGGCCGGGCAGAAACGGCGGTTGAACCTGGCCCGCTTGGCCCTGGCCCCCTCGGCCCTCTGGCTGCTGGACGAGCCGGCGACGGCGTTGGACGCGGAAACCCTGGACCGGCTGCGCGGCCTGATCCAGCGCCACCGCAATGGCGGCGGCATGGCCGTGGTCTCGACCCATTCGGACCTGGGGTTGACGGACGCGGCCAGCCTGGACCTTGCCTCCTTCGCCGCCCGCCCGACGGTCGACGCGGAAGACGCCGCATGACCGGCTTCCGCGCCATCCTGATGCGCGACCTGCGCCTGGCGCTCCGCCAGGGCATGGACAGCGCCATGGTCGTCATGTTCTTCGTCATCGCCGTGGTGCTGTTTCCCTTGGGCGTGGGGCCGGAGCCCAACGTGCTGGCCCGCATCGCCCCCGGGGTGCTGTGGGTCGCGGCCCTGCTGTCGGTCCTGCTGTCGCTGGAACGCCTGTTCCACACGGATTTNGAGGACGGTTCGCTGGAGCTTCTGGCCCTCAGCCCGCCGGCCCTGGAGGTCGTCGTGCTGGCCAAGGTTCTGGCCCATTGGTTGATCACCGGCCTGCCGCTGATCATCGCCGCCCCCGTGCTGGCGGTGCTGCTGAACATGCCGGCGGACGGCTTCGGCCTGTTGCTGCTGGCGCTGTTGCTGGGCACGCCGACGCTCAGCCTGATCGGCGCCGTGGGCGCGGCCCTGATCCTGGGCTCGCGCCGGGGCGGGGTGCTGCTGGCGCTGTTGATCCTGCCGCTGTTCATTCCCGTGCTGATCTTCGGCGTCGGCGCGGTCGAGGCCGCCATCGGCGGCTTCCCGGCCCGCGCCCCCCTGCTGCTGCTGGGCGCGATCTTCGCGGGTGCCCTGGCCCTCTGCCCCTGGGGGGCGGCCGCCGGCCTGCGCCAGGCCCTGGAATAAATCAAAGGAAGGGGGTAGCTTCCCGGCCATGTTCAATTATTTCGCCAATCCGCGCCGCTTCATGAAGCTGGCCACGGTGCTCAGCCCCTGGCTGGCCGGGGCGACNATCGNGCTGGCNGCNGCCGGGCTNTANCTNGGCCTGTTCGCCTCGCCCGCCGATTATCAGCAGGGCGAGACCGTGCGCATCATGTACGTGCATGTGCCGGCGGCCTGGATGTCGCTGTTCTGCTACGTCGGCTTGGCGATCTCCGCCGCCGTGGGGCTGATCTGGAANCATCCGGTGGCCGANGTGGCGGCCCGNGCGACGGCNCCCATCGGCGCCTGCTTCACCTTCCTNGCNCTCCTNACCGGCNCGCTTTGGGGCAAGCCCATGTGGGGNGCCTGGTGGGTNTGGGACGCGCGNCTGACCTCGGTCCTGGTGCTGTTCTTNCTNTATCTCGGCTACATGGCGCTCAACAGCGCNTTCGACGATCCGCAGCGGGGGTCCAAGGCCTCGGCGATCCTGGCCATGGTCGGCCTCGTCAACGTGCCGATCATCAAGTTTTCCGTGGACTGGTGGAACACCCTGCATCAGCCGGCGTCCATCGTGCGCATGGGTGGGCCGACCATCCATCCCGACATGCTGTGGCCCCTGTTCCTGATGATCGGAGCGTTCACGACCTATTATCTGTGGGTGCTGATGCTGCGCATGCGCCGCGAGCTGACGGAAACCCGCCTGCGCGCGCGGCGCCAGATCCAGGCCGAGGAAGCCGGGGCGTGAAAAACATATTCAATAAAATGCAACCTTGCCCCGGAGGTTCGGGCCGCTAAACTGACCTGCATCAAGAACGGCGCCGGTATCGGGGATATGATGCCGGCGTTGCCATTCCCCCGCATGGTCACCACATGCACCACATAAATGCCGTATTCAGAGGGCCCCTTTCCAGCACCATGACCGACATCAGCACATTCCTCGACATGGGCGGCTACGCGGGCTTCGTCTGGCCCAGCTATGGCGCCGTGATCGGCGTTCTCGCGGTCCTGCTGTGGCTCAGCCTGCGCGGCCTCAAGGCCGCCGAACGTGAGCTGGCCCAATTGGAAGGGGAAGCCCCGCGCGCCCGACGGGCATCCCCCACGAACGACGGAGCGGCGCAGCCGTGAAGCGTAAGCATAAACGCCTGACTTTCGCCGCCATCGGGCTGTGCCTGCTGGGTGTCGCCGCCGCCCTGGTGCTGACCGCGTTCGAGGACAGTATCGTGTTCTTCCATTCCCCCACCGACNTCGCCGAAGGCAAGGTCAAGATCGACCGCCGCGTGCGCCTGGGCGGCCTGGTCGAAGAAGGCAGCGTGNAGAAACNNGNCNGNGCCGTCACCGCCTTNCGCATCACCGACGGNGCCAATGTNNTCGACGTGACCTACCGGGGCATCCTGCCCGANCTGTTCCGNGAGGGGCAGGGCGTGGTCACCGAAGGCCGCCTGCAGGGCGGCTTGTTCGTGGCCGAGGAAGTCCTGGCCAAGCACGATGAAAACTACATGCCGCCCGAGGTCGCCGACGCGCTGAAGAAATCCGGCCGCTGGCAGGAAGGATCAGGCAAAGGGGACCCCGCCAAATGATCGCCGAACTGGGGCATTTCGCGCTGATCCTGGCGCTGTTCGTTTCCGCCGTACAGGCGACCCTACCGCTGATCGGCGCCCATCGGGGCGACGCCGGATGGATGGCGGTGGCCCGCCCGGCGGCCCTCATGCAGTTCCTGATGGTCGCCGTCGCCTTCGGCTGCCTGACCTATCTTTATGTCACGTCGGATTTTTCGGTCCTCAACGTCGCCGAGAATTCGCACACGGATAAGCCGCTGCTCTACAAAATCTCCGGCGTGTGGGGGAATCACGAGGGCTCCATGCTGCTGTGGGTGCTGATCTTGTCCCTGTTCGGATCGGCCGTCGCCGCCTTCGGCGCCAACCTGCCGCCCAGCCTGCGTGCCCGCGTGCTGTCGATCCAGGCGCTGATCGCCGTGGGCTTTTACCTGTTCATCCTGCTGACCTCGAACCCGTTCGAGCGGCTGATCCCCGCACCGGTCAACGGCAACGACCTGAACCCGCTGCTGCAGGACCCAGGCCTCGCCTTCCATCCGCCCATGCTTTACCTGGGCTATGTCGGCTTCTCCATGGCCTTTTCCTTCGCCATCGCCGCCTTGATCGAAGGCCGCGTCGACGCCGCCTGGGCGCGCTGGGTGCGGCCCTGGACGCTCGCCGCCTGGTGTTTCCTCACGGCCGGTATCGGCTTGGGCAGCTGGTGGGCCTATTACGAACTGGGCTGGGGCGGCTGGTGGTATTGGGATCCGGTCGAGAACGCGTCGTTCATGCCCTGGCTGGCGGGCACGGCCCTGCTGCATTCGGCGACGGTGGTGGAAAAGCGCGACACCTTGAAGGGCTGGACCATCCTGCTCGCCATCATCACCTTTTCCATGAGCCTCTTGGGCACCTTCCTGGTGCGCTCGGGCGTGCTGACCTCGGTCCATGCCTTCGCCACGGACCCAACGCGCGGCGTGTTCATCCTGGTCCTACTGATCATCGTCATCGGCGGCTCGCTCGCCCTTTATGCCTGGCGCGGGCCGCAGCTGATGTCCACCGGCCTGTTTCAGCCGATCAGCCGCGAAGGCGGGCTGCTGTTCAACAATCTGGTCATGGCGACGGCGACGGCGGTGGTGCTGCTGGGCACGCTCTATCCCCTGATGCTCGACGCCGTCGGCGGCGGCAAGGTTTCGGTCGGCCCGCCGTTCTTCAACGCCGTGTTCATCCCCATCATGCTGCCCATGATCGTGGTCATGGCGATCGGCCCCATGCTGCACTGGAAACGGGGCGATTGGCGCGCCGCCGTCGCCCGCCTGTGGCCCGCCATGGTGGCCGCCCTGCTGGCCGCCGTCGCCGCCTGGGCCCTGGTCACGGACGGCCCGTTCCTGGGCATCGTCGGCATGGCGCTGGCGGCCTGGCTCGCCATCGGCACCCTGGTTGAACTGGCCGAACGTTCGCGCCTGGGCCGCGACGGCCTGAGCCGCGCCCTCAGCCGTCTGGCGCGCCAACCGCGTGCCGCCTGGGGCATGACCCTGGCCCATTTGGGCCTGGCCGTGACCATCGCCGGGATGACCGGCGCCGGGGCCTGGGTCAAGGAAAGCATCCAGGTCATGGCGCCGGGCGATACGGTGACGCTGGCCGGCTACGAATTCCGCTTCGACGGCGCCAAGAACGGCCAAGGCCCCAACTACGCCTTCACGGCCGGTCATTTCACGGTGTCCAAGGACGGGCGGGTGCTGGTCGTGCTCGACCCGGAAAAGCGCGTCTACAACGTGTCGGGCCAGCCGACCACCGAAGCGGGGATCGAGCCCACCTTCCTGGGCGACATCTACGCCGTGATCGGCGACGAGGGCACCACGCCCGACGGCAAACCCGGCTTCGTCACGCGGCTGTACTTCAATCCGCTGGTCGCCTGGATGTGGGGCGGGCTGATGATCATGGTCGCGGGCGGGGCGCTCAGCCTGTCGGACCGCCGCCACCGCATCGGCGCCCCGTCGTCACGCCGTGCCCCCGTGGCCCAGGCCGTCGGCGCGGACTGAGGACAGGCCATGAAATCGCGCCTGCTCTATCTGCTGCCGCTCGGCCTGTTCCTGGTGCTCGCGATCTATTTCGGGATCGGCCTGACCAAGGACCCGAAAATCATCCCCTCGGCCCTGATCGACAAGCCGGCCCCCGAGTTCACCCTGCCGCCCGTCGCCGGCGGCCCGAATGGCGACGCGGCCACGGGCTTTTCCACGGCCGACCTGAAAAAGGGCGAGGTCAGCATCGTCAACGTGTTCGCCAGCTGGTGCGTGCCCTGCCGCGCCGAACACCCCGAGATCAACAAGCTGGCCAAGATGGGCATCGTTCCCGTCTACGGCCTGAACTACAAGGACACGCCTGAAGCGGCCCGCGCCTGGCTGGACCGGTTGGGCGACAACTATACGGCCACGGGCGCCGATGAAAGCGGGCGCGTCGGCATCGATTGGGGGGTATACGGCGTGCCGGAAACCTTCATCGTCGACGGCAGCGGGCGCATCCGCTTCAAGCATGTCGGCCCCATCGTCGGCGATAAGCTGGAAAAGGAAATCCTGCCGCTGATCCGCTCGATCCAGGAAGCCGACAAATGATTCGCGCCGCTATTTTCGTCGCCCTGCTGCTGTCCGTTCTGCCCCTGTCACCGGCCCGGGCGGTCAATCCGGACGAAATGCTTGCCGACCCGGCGCTGGAACACCGCGCGCGGGTGATCTCCAAGAACCTGCGCTGCCTGGTCTGCCAGAACCAGTCGATCGACGATTCCGACGCGGGCCTGGCCCGTGATCTGCGCGTGCTGGTGCGCGAGCGCCTGAAAGCCGGCGACAGCAACGACCAGGTCCTCGACTACGTGGTCGCGCGTTACGGCGATTTCGTGCTGCTGAAGCCGCCCGTCAACCGCGCGACCCTGGTGCTTTGGGTCGGCCCGGCGGTCGTCGCCCTGTTTGGCATTCTCGCCCTGATCCTGTTTTTCCGCCGCCGCCGCCGCGCGGTCGCGCCGGCGCAGCAGCCCCTGACGCCCGACGAACAGGCCCGCCTGAACAACTTGCTTAAGGATGACGCCCCATGACCGCCCTGGTCGTCGCCATGGCGGTGCTGGCCGCCCTCGTCGGCCTGGCCCTGGCCGGTCCGCTGTTGCGCCGCAATGCCGCCTCCGCGGCCCGCGCCGCATACGACCTGACCGTGTTCCGCGACCAGTTGAAGGAAATTGAACGCGACGCCGCCGAAGGCCTGCTTGATGCTGAGGGGGCGGAGGCGGCGCGCCTTGAGGTTCAACGCCGCATGCTGGCCGCCGATGCGGAATTGCAGGCCGGCTCCGGCAGGGCGGCCGGCGAGGCCCCCCGGCGCCTGACCGCGGCCCTGATCGGCGCCGGCGTGCCGCTGGCGGCGGCGGCACTCTATGTCGTTCTGGGCTCACCCGATCAGCCGGACCAGCCCTTTGCCACCCGTGAAGTTCCCGCCGCGCAGTCGGCACCGCAAACCGCCGGCGGCCCGGTCGATCCGGGGCCGGAAATGACGGCCATGCTGAGCCGCCTGATGGAACGCCTTAAGAACAATCCCGGGGACATCGAGGGCTGGCTGCTGCTCGGCCACAGCTATATGGCCCTGGAGCGTTTTCCCGATGCCCTGAAGGTCTTTGCCCGCGCGCGCGAGATCGCCGACGGGCGCACGGATGTCGAGATCGCCTATGCCGAGGCCCTGGTCCTGACCAGCCGGATGAAGGTCACGGATGACGCGGCGGCGATCTTCCGCGCCGTGCGCGACAAGGCGCCGTTCGACCCCAAGGCCCGTTATTACCTGGGCCTGCAAAAAGCCCAGGCGGGCGACGTCTCGGGCGCCCTGCAGGACTGGGCCGACCTGGTCGCCGTTTCATCGGAGGACGCCCCTTGGGTGCCCGTGGTGCGCCAACAGATCGCCCGCGCCGCCGAGGAGCTGAAGATCGATCCTCTGACCATCACCATGTCGGAAAACGCCCGCAAGCTGATCGCGACCCAGCCGCCGGTGCTGCGCCCCTCGACCCCGATCATGCCGCCCGAAGGGGCCGACGATCCCCATGCCGGCCATCCCCATGCCGCGGCGGAAGACGCGCCGGGCGCCCAGCCGGGGCCGAGCCGCGAACAGATGGAAGCGGCCCAGGACATGACCGCCGAGGACCGCGACGCCATGATCCGCGGCATGGTCCAGCGCCTGGCCGACCGCTTGAAGGAAACCCCGGACGACCTGGCCGGCTGGCAGCGGTTGGAGAAGGCCTATCGGGTGCTTGGCGAAACGGCCAAGGCCGATGCCGCGGCCGCCGAGATCAAGCGCCTGACGCCCTAGGTTCCGCGCAACGCCCCCTTGGCGGCGCGGCCACTTCCGCCTATAACCCCGGCAATTCCGCGACCAAGAAACCGACCCAGGGGATATCCGTACCATGCGCCAGTTCAAGACCATCGATGATTTCGACGTCCGGGGCAAAACCGTCCTGGTCCGTTGCGACCTCAACGTCCCCATGAAGGACGGCAAGATTTCCGACGCCACGCGCCTGGAACGGTCCGCCCTGACTCTGACCGATCTGGCGGCGGCGGGCGCGCGGGTTTGCGTGCTGTCCCACTTCGACCGGCCCAAGGGCAAGGTCGTGCCCGCCATGAGCCTGAAACCCGTGGCTGAGGCCCTGTCGGGTATCCTCGGCCGCCCGGTCGCTTTCGCCGCCGATTGCGTCGGGCCGGCGGCAAAAACCGTGGTCGACGCCCTGCAGGACGGCGAGATTTGTGTCCTCGAAAACCTGCGGTTCCACGCCGAGGAAGAAGCCAACGACGCGGCCTTCGCGGCCGAACTGGCGGCGCTGGGCGATGTCTACGTCAACGACGCGTTCTCCGTGTCGCACCGGGCCCATGCCTCGACCGAGGCCATCGCCCGCATCCTGCCGGCCGCCGCCGGGCGCCTGATGCAGGCGGAACTGGATGCCCTGACCAAGGCCCTGGAAGCCCCCGAACACCCGGTTGCCGCCGTGGTCGGCGGCGCCAAGGTGTCGACCAAGATGGAAGTCCTGGGCAATCTGGTGGAAAAGGTCGATTTGCTGATCATCGGCGGCGGCATGGCCAATACCTTTCTGCACGCCCAGGGCATCAACGTCGGCAAGTCGCTGTGCGAACACGATATGGCGGACGCGGCAAAGGATATTCTGGCCCGCGCGGAAAAGGCCGGCTGCGCGGTGGCCCTGCCCGTCGACGCCGTCATCGCCCGTGAATTCAAGGAAGGAGCACCGTCGGAAGTGGTCGACGTGCACGCCATGCCCGATGACGCCATGATGCTGGACGTCGGCCCGGCCACCGTCCAGGACCTGACCAAGCGGCTGAAGGACTGCCGCACCCTGGTCTGGAACGGCCCCCTGGGCGCGTTCGAGATCAAACCCTTCGACGCCGGCACCAATGAGCTGGCCCGCGCCGCCGCGGCGTTGACCCAGGCCGGCAGCCTGACGTCCGTCGCCGGGGGTGGGGATACGGTGGCGGCCCTGATCAATGCCGGCGTCAGGAGCGACTTTTCCTACGTCTCCGCCGCCGGCGGCGCTTTCCTGGAATGGCTTGAGGGCAAGGAGCTACCCGGCGTCGCGGTCCTGCGCAGCTGACGCCCGGGCGGTATCGGTCCGCACGCCGGACGGCCCGGCGATTTCCTGCGGCCGGGTCCGATGGGCGAGCGTGTCGAGCAATGTCCGCAGATAGTCGGACTGTGCGGCCAGTTGATCGGTCGCCAGACGCGCCTCGTCCGAGGCCGAGGCGGCCAGACGCTGCGCCGTGTCGGTGACGTGTTCCACTTCACGCGTGCAGGCGCCGAGGGCACGTTCGGCGCGATCCACGGCGTCGCGGATGGCGGCCAGACGGGCCCGCGATTCCGGATCCTTTAGGCTGGCTTGGCGCACGGCGCCGCCGTTCAGCGCAACGGTCTTGTCACCGTCGGCTCCCGGTTCGGCGCTGCCCGCCTGCGGGCGGCCGAACAGGAACTGATTGAACTCTTCGCGCACCGCGACGACATGGCCGCCCAAGCCGTCCAGCTGTTCGCGGGCGGCCGTGATGTTGCGGATCAGGGTATCGGTCAATTCGACATCGATGATCGCCGCGGATGCCTGGCGGCTGACCTGCGACAGATGGTCGGAGACCTTACCGAGCGCCGCATCGCCGAGCGCCGGCACCTGTACATGGGCCGAGACCTGCGGGCGGGCCTGCGACTGCGCAAGGGCCTGCGCCTTGGCCAGGGCCGGCACCGGGGCCTGATTGCCCTGGTCCTCTTCCAGCTCGGCCAGAATGTTTTCCATCTCGTCCATTTCGCGCCGGTAGTCGGCCAGCGTCCGGCGCAGAACCTCCGCGTCGTCGGACGCGGCCTGGGCGCGCCGCGCTTCGGCTTCCATGTTTTCGACCGCCTGCAGGGTCTTGGCCTGGGCATGGTCCAGGTCCTGGCGCAGATGTTCCGCGTCGGCCATGGCCGCCATCCAATCGTCGAAGGCGCGGGCAAGCTGGCCGATGGCATCGCGATTGCCGCGGGCCGGAATCATCACCGTGCGGTCGCCGCGGGCCAGCCGGTCGGCGGCCTCGGCCAGGGCCTGAACCGGGCGCGTAATGGTGCGCATGACGATCAGGCCGAGCGTCACCACCCACAGAATGATCGCCGCACCGCCGCCGACCAGGGATGCCGCGGCGAACTTTCGGGCGTCGGCCAGGGCGTCCCAGCGTTCGCCGATCAACTCACCGGCAACGCTGGTCAACGCCGCCAGGGACGGCGCGATATAGGTCAGAATGTCGTCGAAACGCTGGGCGTCTTCGTTGACGCGTACCCGCGCCGTGATCAACGCCATCATGGCTTCCTGGTGGCGGGCCAGAAGATCGGTGATGGCCGCCCGGTCGCCGCGCGGCAGGTCGGCATCCCCGACCCGGGCGTCAAGCTGCTTGTAGGCGTCCTGCAGATCGACCAAATGCACGGGGTCGCCGGTCAGGACCATTTCACTGCCCAACTGGTTGATCCGCGACAGAATCTCGGGCAGCCCGCGCCGGCCAGAGGCCGCCAGCCGGGGCGCCAGGGCCTGATCTGCATCGCGCAGGGCCGTGCCCGCCGCCGTCGGGTTGCCGGTCAGGCCGGCGACAAGCTGGGACAGGTGCTGGTCGTACTGCACCAGGCCGTCCTTCAAGGTCGCGATGGGCCGCGCCAGATCACCGGCATCCGAATGGGCGGCAAGGGCGTCGAGCGTGCGCGACTGTTCATCCAAAAGACCGCGCATGTCCTGCGCCACCGCCGCGTTGCGGGTCAGGATATAGCGTTTCTCGTCACTCTGCAGGGTCGCCTGCCCCCGGGCGATGGTGGTGACCAGGGTGTTCAGATTCTGTGCCCGCTCAAGCCCCAAGTGCGCCGACGACACGCGGTCGTTCACATGCACGATAAGCGCCGCATAGACCATGATCGCCAACAGGCCGACGACCACGAACATTCCCGTGCGCGTGGACAGCCTGATTCCGCCGAGAAACGTGCGGCTGGCATAGGTCGGGCGCCGAAGCGCCAGATAGGTATGGTCGTAATCGCGATCTGCCACGGGTGTCTTCAATTTGCTCTCTTGCCTGTCGGCGTTTGCGCCCATTACCGGACGCCGTTCAATGCGTATGGATTTTCCCAATTAGGTCCGAATATTTCCTTAAAATACAATGGTTCAGGCAATCTGGAACCCGACCATTAGGCATATTGAATTCCACGCCTGATCTGCCATGATTTGAAAGCAGTTCGCAATGGGAGAATTCTATCATGGTTGGACCTGTCGGGCCCTTGGGCGCGGTCGCAAATCTATTGGGTCTGAAGCGCACGCTGAAGCAGGAACAACTGGCGGCCGACCTGATGCAGGAAGCACAAAACAACCTGAAGGACGTCAACGCCGAGGTCGGCGGTGTTTCCGAGATCAACCCCGATGGTCCGGTAAAGCGCGGCCAGATTATCGACGTCATCGCCTGATCGTCGCCTAATCCCCCATTTAGAAACGATCGTTCATGCGGCTTTGCCGCCCGGGCCGACAATCGGCTACAGTTCCGACCATGAGCGACGACACCAGCAAACCCGGCCCCAGCGTGTGGACCGTGCCCGAAGGGGACGAACGCGAGCGCCTGACCTGCCTGGATTGCGGCTTCATCCATTACGACAACCCCAAGATCATCGCCGGTGTGGTCGCGACCTGGGACGGGCGCTACCTGATGTGCCGCCGCGCCATCGAACCCCGGGCCGGATTTTGGACCGTGCCGGCGGGATTTCTCGAGTTGAACGAAACCACCGCCGACGGTGCCAAACGCGAGGCCTGGGAAGAAGCCCGCGTCGATATCGAAATCACCGGCCTGATCGGCGTCTACGAAATCCCGCGGATTTCGCAGATTTACGTCATCCATGCCGGGCGCATGACCACGGGCAACCATGCCCCTGGCCCGGAAAGCACCGATACCCGGCTTCTTGAGTGGGATGACATCCCGTGGGACGACCTGGCATTTCCCTCCATCCGCTGGGCCCTGGAGCGCCACAAGGACGGCCGGCCGCCGACCATCACCCAGGCCCCGCCCCGCGGCACCCGCTGATCGGCGTGACTAGGCAAAATTTTCCGGGTTTTGAGACTCCGTTAACTTTTGCCCGCCTATCCTCGGCGCATGGACAGCGTCAACACCTCTGCCGGCGGATCGACCGCCCTTCCCGCGAAACCCGCGAACCGCGCTTCGGTCACTTACGAGTCCGAGTCCTTGCGCGAGGTACAGGCCCGCGCCAACCACATTCGCCAGGGCGAAACCGCCACGGAACGGCGCGGCATGCGGCGCTTGAACGAGGCCATGGCCTCGGGCCGGGACCTGCGCCGCGATGTGCCGCGCGGTTTTTATCTGAACATCACGGTCTGACGCGGCGCCCCGTTCACGCTTGATCCGGGCGCGATCCCTTCTTAGCTTCACCACAGACGTCCCAAGCCGATCCCCAAACCCGACACAGGATTCCCGGCCGGTGAACAGATCTGCCCTGATTTTCCTTGCGATGGCCTGCGCGCTGATGACCGGTACGGGTCACGCCGCCGATCTGACCGTCACGGTAACGGGGCTGGAGTCCGACGACGGCGACGTGCATATGGCGGTGTATAACCGGCCGGAAACCTTCCCCGACAGCGACGGCATGCTGTCGGAAGCGGTGGTGCAGCCCTCGGGCCGCCGCGCGACCTGGGTCTTCAAGAACCTGACGCCCGGGCCTCATGCCGTCGCCGTGTACCACGACGCCAACGGCAATCATTCCTTCGATCAAGGCTTGTTCGGCATTCCGCTGGAGGATTTCGGTTTTTCCATGGGCGCGAAAGTGTTCCTGAGCGCCCCGGCGTTCGAGGACGCGGCCTTCCCCCTGACAGAGGAAGGCCGCGCCATCACGATCGATCTTGGAAATTAAGGCGACGGGAAGACGCCGTCAGCGTCGTCCCCTTCAATTCTGATCGCTGCTGGCACCGCCCAGGCGATCCGAATAGATCCGCACGATATCGAGCGGGAACACGTCGGTGCCGGCAGTGCCCGCAGGCTCACCGCGTTTCACGGCTGCGACCAGTTGCGGATTGTTGGTTAGTTGCTGGAACTTCCGTTCCATGACCACAGCAGGGGCCCGCTTGGTCACGCCGGCGATATCCAGATGGTCAATTGCCGCGATCATATCGTCTTTGGACAACTTGGTGCCTTGCGGCGCGCAGTAGTAACCGAACATGTGGTTGTCATACCGGCCCCGAGAGTCGTGCGGGTCATTGTTGAATTCAGCATGAAAGCCGAAACAGCTTTGCCCCGTGTCCTTGCGGTCAAACGGCAGCAGGTAATAGGGCAATTTGCCTTTGTAAGCGAAGCTTTCGGCGCCGTAGGCGAACTTGCCGGTTTTTGCCAGATTCCACATTTCCAAGGTGTCCCGGGTGGTTTTGTCGAATTCCAGGACATGCTTGTCACCGCCCTGCGCACCATAGCCGTAGGATGAGGCCTCGACGGAAATGACCTCCGCCTGGGCACCGCCGGCACCTCGGAACAAGGCGTATTCCTCTTCCTGGTAGTTGTCCTTGTACTCGGCACGGAGCACGCTTTGCGGGGCCAGGCCCGGGGCCTCAAACGACAACAGTTCGCTGCCAGGCGGCACAGGGGCGACGGCGGGCGACACGTTCCACGTATCGTTTATGGTGCAAGCGGAAAACAGAAGCGCCGCGCCGGCGGCAATGGCCGCCTTCGACATTGCGGTTCTGGGAAGTGTCGGCGATTTCGTATGAGAGGATGTCATCTGCGTAACTCCAGTGAATGACGGACGGATCCGGAAACCGCCCCTTCCCAGACATATCTTCAATTTTGCATTTATCATTTGTGCCTGCATATGACCCAAATCAAGTTTCCGTGCGAAATATAGAATAGCGTGTTTTCAATCGGTTACGATTCAAAACCCACGCCCGTTGGCGGCCAGAAAGGCTTCTTCGGCCTCGGTCGACGGACGCCCCAGCACGGCGTTTCGATGGGGGAATCGCCCGAACTCGCGGATGATGGCGTGATGCTTGAGCGCCGATTCAACGCAGGAATCGACCGGAATGGTGGAGAACAGCAGGACCGAGCGTTCCTGCGCGTCCACGTCCTCGGCATGCATGAACGGCATGTAGAGGAACATACGCTGCGCCCAGTCCAGATTCCGGTCGTGGCGCGCCATCAGCGCCTTTCGCGCATGGACCAGAGCCTGACCGTCGGTGGCGTAGGCTCGGGCGTCGTCACGAAACAGGTTGCGCGGCACCTGATCCAGAAGAATGACCAAGGCAAGGCTGCCCAAGGGTTTGCGCGCCAAGCTGTCGTAGTGGCCTTCGGCCGCCCAATGATAATGGTCTTCGAAACGAACCCGGATATCGGCATCAAACGCGGCGTCTGTCTTGAACCACACGTCGCGAAACAGGGGCTCGCCCGTCTCATCCCGGACGAACCAGAAATTCAAAATTTCTTCAACCACCGCTGCCCGCGACATGCGGCCCTCCTGTCGCTCCTTTTCGTCGCACGAACATCGTGGGTCCACGGACCCTTGTTATGTCCCCCTCTTTAGCGATAGCGTACACGTCCTGCCGCGCAAGCGGCGTGTTTTTTCCGGCGCGGCATCTGGAACGGAGAAAGTGCCCCCATGACAGCCTGTTTCCGATGGCCATTTGCCCCAGCAGCCTTGCTTCGCGGCGCCGCATGCGGCGCGGCCTTATCCATGATCGCGGCGTGCCAGCCGACCGTGCAGGTCAATGCACCGGAAAAGCCCATCGTCATTAACCTGAACGTGAAGATCGAACACGAGGTCCGGGTGAAACTGGAAAAAGACGTGGACGATCTTCTCAAGAAAAACAGCGATTTGTTCTGATGAAACGCACGATGAAATCAATCGTCCTGGCGGCGGTGCTGGTCGTCGCCCTCGCCGTCAACGCCTTCGCCATGGACCTGGGCACGGCCAAAAGCCAGGGATTGGTCGGCGAACGGCCGGACGGCTACCTGGGCGCCGTCGTCGCCGGCCGCGCCGATGTCCAGGCCCTGGTCAACGACATCAATGCGCAGCGCCGCACCAAGTACCAGGGCATCGCACAAAAGCGCGGCACATCGCTTGCCGCCGTCGAACAGTTCGTCGGCCAAAAACTCATTTCCCGCGCGGACCCCGGCGAATACGTGATGACGCCCGGCGGCCAATGGGTTCGCAAGTAGCCCCATGACGCCCGCCGATACCAACACCGACGACATGCCGGCTCTGCTCGACTGGCTTGATCAGTTTCAGGGATTCCGGCCCGAAGACGTAAGTTTGGCCGATCCGGCGGCGGCGTCCCGCAACGCCGCCAAGGCCGGACGCGACGCTGCCCAAGACCTGCCCTTCGACGCCGATCCGGCGGGCTTCACCCGCCTGCTCGAAACCCTTGCCCGCAAAGACCCGTGATCCCGTGACCAAGCCTGCCGACCCCACCTTCATGTCCCTGACCGAAGCCGCCGCCGCGATTGCCGCCGGCGACATTTCATCGCGCGAATTGACCGAGGCCTGCCTCACGCGCATGACGGCGCTTGACCCCAAGGTCAACGCCGTCGCGGGATTGGACGAAGCGGAGGCCCTGGCGCAGGCTGAGGCCGCCGATCAGGCCCGGGCCAAAGGCGGGACCCTGGGCCCGCTGCACGGCGTGCCGCTTGCCC
This sequence comes from Rhodospirillaceae bacterium, assembly GCA_002706405.1. Taxonomy (GTDB): domain Bacteria; phylum Pseudomonadota; class Alphaproteobacteria; order Rhodospirillales; family Casp-alpha2; genus UBA1479. The sequence goes on from PALN01000012.1 coordinate 24,551, forward strand.
ATAAGGACATGTATTACCGCCGTGGCCGGATCACCGCCTGCGGCTCCATCATCCGCAAGGATTTCCGCCCCGATTATACGGCGACGGCGCTGCAACGCCTCGACGCCGCGGGTGCGCTGGATATCGCGCGGCTCAACATGGTCGAATTCGCGTTCGGCGTGACCGGCCATAACGACGTCGTCGGCACGCCGAAGAACCCGTGGAACACGGACCATATGACGGGGGGATCGTCCTCGGGCTCGGGCGTGGCGGTGGCGTCGCGCATGTGCTTCGGCGCGCTGGGCTCGGACACGGGCGGGTCGATCCGCCTGCCCGCCGCCTGCTGCGGCCTGGTCGGCATGAAGCCGACCTACGGCCGGGTCAGCCGCCATGGCGCCATGCCGCTGGCCTATTCCCTGGATACGGTCGGACCGCTGACCCGCACCGTGCGCGACAACGCCCTGATCATGCAGACCATCGCCGGCTTCGACGCCAACGATCCGGTCACCGCCGACGTTCCCGTCGGCGATTATCTGTCGGGGCTGGACAAGGACCTGCGGGGGCTCAAGGTCGGCCTGCCGGAAAGCTTTTTCTACGAAGGGGTCACGTCCGAAATCCGGGCCCTGGTCGAGGCCAGCCTGAAGGTGTTCGAGGATCTGGGCTGCGAGATCGTCCCCGTGAAAATCCCCGATGCCGTCGCCGTCATGAACCGCCTGACCAACCTGATCACGGCAACCGAAGGGGCGGCCGTGCATACCCGCTGGCTGACCGAGCGGGCGTCCGATTACGGCCCGCAGACCCGCGCCCGCCTGGCCATCGGCCTGTTCACCCCGGCGAGTGTCTATCTTCGCGTGCTGACCCTGCGCAAACAGTTGGTCCGCGAATTCTGCGATCAGGTGTTCGGCAAAGTCGACGTCCTGCACACGCCCCTGATGACCATGCCCGTGCCGACCCTGGCGGAAAGCAACATGTCCGCCAATCCGGGCTTCGCCGATTATCTTTTGAAGATCGGCCACAACACCCGGCCGGGGAATTTCCTGGGATTGCCGGGGCTCAACGTGCCCTGCGGGTTCACGCCGGACGGCCTGCCCTGTTCGTTCCAGTTGATGGGACGTCCGTTCGACGAGGGGCTGCTGTACCGCGCCGGTCATGCCTATCAGCAGGCCACGGACTGGCACGACCGCGCCCCCGACCTGGGTTAAGTCAGGAAATCCAACAGCGGCTCAATGGTTCTTGAATCCATGACCACGGGCGCCCCGCCGTCGCCGGGCGCCATGCCCGCTTGGTTGTGCCAGAACACCTCCATCCCGGCCTTGTGCGCCCCCGCGATATCGAAGGGCGAGCCCGCGACGTACAGGGTCCGTGCCGCCGTGGCGCCGAGCGCGGCCAGCCCCGCCGCATAGGCCTTGGGACTGGGTTTGTACCAGCCCGAGGTTTCGGCGATGGTGACCGCGTCGAAATCGACCCCGACAGCGGCCACGGCCTTCTCGCCCAGCGCCACCGAACAATTGGTGACGACGCCCACGGGCATGCCTCGGGCCTGCACCGCCGTCAGAACCTCGGCCACTCCCGGCCAGGGCCGCAGCGCTCCATAGCCGTCGAACAAGGCCTGCACGGCGGTCTCGGAAATACCTTCCTGACGGGCGGCCTCGCGCACCAAATCCTCATAGGACACATAGGGCCCCGGCTGGGCGAAGGTCACGCGCAAATAGGCCATGCGCCAGCGGCGGCCCGGCTCGACCCCGCCGGCGGCGTCATCCCACAAATCCCAGGAATTCAGCAGGCCCGTCAACAGATCGCAGAGAACCGCGTCGTAACGGGCGGCGGCCATCAGCCGCCCAGCCCCATGAGCGAGCGGGCGAAACTGCGGGCCTCGAAGGGTTTCAGGTCGTCGATGCCCTCGCCCACGCCCACGGCATGGACCGGCAGGCCGAATTTTTCCGCCAGCGCCACGACCACGCCGCCCTTGGCCGAGCCATCCAGCTTGGTCATCACCAGGCCCGTCACCTCGACCGCGTCCTTGAATGCCTCGACCTGAGCATGGGCGTTCTGGCCGATGGTCGCGTCCATCACCAGAAGGCAGGCATGAGGGGCGGTTTCGTCCTGCTTCTTGATGACGCGGACGACCTTTTCCAATTCCGCCATCAGGTCCTTCTTGTTCTGAAGCCGCCCGGCGGTGTCGATGATGACGATATCGTGGCCCTGTTCGCGGCCATCGCGGACGGCATCGAAGGCGAGGCCCGCCGGGTCGGCGCCCTGGGCCCGGGCGACGACGGGGCAATTCGTGCGCTCGCCCCAGACCTGAAGCTGTTCGATGGCGGCGGCGCGGAAGGTATCGCCAGCGGCCAGCAGCACCGATTTGCCCTGGGCCTTGTACTGGGCGGCCAACTTGCCGATGGTCGTCGTCTTGCCCGATCCGTTGACGCCGCAGACCAGGATCACGAAAGGCTTGGGGCCGCCGTCGACGACCAGCGGCTTGGCGGCGGGTTCCAGCAGGGTCGCGATCTCATCGGCCAGGGCTTCGCGCACTTCGTCGTCGGTCACTTCCTTGTCGAACCGGCCCTTGGCCAGGGCCGTGGTCAGGCGGGCCGCCGTGGTTACGCCCAGGTCGCCCTGAATAAGGATCTCCTCCAACTCGTCGAGGGCGGCCTGGTCCAGCTTGCGCTTGGTAAAGACACTGGTGATCGCGCCGCCGACCCGGTCGGCCGATTTCGACAGGCCCGAGCGCAGGCGAGCAAGCCAGCCTTGGGCTCGTTCTTCTTGCATCGTATCCGCCATCAGGCCGGCGTGCCCGTCAGACCGCCCGGCCGCACGCCGGTGATGCGCGCGGCAACGACCGTGCCCTCGGCGACCGGGACATCAAGATGCACCGGCGCGTATTGGGGGCTGTAGCCCATGGCGTCGCGTTCGATCAGGACCGGCACCGTCTGGCCGACAGTGGCGGAAAGGAAGCGGGCCAGGTTGGCGTCGCCTTCGCCGCGCAGTTGCGCCGCGCGGGCTTTGCGTTCCGGCACGTCCACGGTCGGCATCTTGGCCGCCGGGGTGCCGTCCCGCTCCGAATAGGGAAAGACGTGCAGATGGACGAGGTCGAGGTCGCGCACGGCGGCCAGTGTATTGTCGTGCATGGCTTGAGTCTCGGTCGGAAATCCGGCGATCAGGTCGGCGCCCAGAACCAGATCGGGGCGCAGTTGGCGGGCGCGCTCGGCAACCTCATAGGCGTCATCGCGGCTGTGGCGGCGCTTCATGCGTTTCAGGACCATGTCGTCCATGGCCTGAAGCGACAGATGCAGATGCGGCATCAGGCGGTCTTCCTCTGCCAGTGCGCGGAACAGCTCGTCGTCCATGGCGGCGGGGTCGAGGGACGACAGGCGCAGGCGCTCCAGTTCCGGTACCGCCTTCAACAGGCGCCGCACCAGATGACCCAGGGTCGGCGTGCCCGGCAAATCCGTGCCGTAGGAACAGATGTCCACGCCGGTCAACACGACCTCGCGGTAGCCCTTGGCGACCAGGGACCGCACCTGATCGGCGATGGCGCCCATGGCGAGAGAGCGGTTGTTGCCGCGCGCGAAGGGAATGATGCAGAAGGTGCAACGATGGTCACAGCCCTGCTGCACCTGAACGAAGGCGCGGGCGCGGCCGTCGAAGCCGTCGATCAGATGAGCGGCCGTCTCCTTGATCGCCATGATGTCGGCGACCTGGATGTCCGGGCCGTCCAAGCGAAAGGCCTCGGGGTCGAGCTTTTCCTCGTTCCCCAGGACACGGTCGACTTCGGGCATGGCCGCGTATTTGGCGGGGTCGAGCTGGGCCGCGCAACCGGTCACGATGACCTTGGCCCCCGGGCGGTCGCGGCGCGCGCGGCGGATCGTCTGGCGGGCCTGGCGTTCGGCTTCGGCGGTAACCGCGCAGGTATTGACGATGATCGCATCGGCCAGCCCGGCGCGGGCGGCGTTGGCGCGCATGACTTCGCTTTCGAAGGCGTTCAGGCGGCAGCCCAAGGTGATGACATCCGCACCGCTCATGGCATCACGCGCCGGCGGCGGCGCCGTTCAGCAGCCGCGGGTCCAGGGTGCCGGTGAAGCTGGTCGCCACGGGCCCGGTCAGAAGCACATGGTCGTCGGGCAGCCATTCGATGGTCAAGGTGCCGCCGTCGACGATCACGTCGGCCTTGCGCCCGGCGATCAGGCCCCGGCGCACGGCGGCGACCAGGGTCGCGCAGGCGCCCGTGCCGCAAGCCTGGGTCACGCCCGCCCCCCGTTCCCAAACGCGCATGCGGATGGAGCCGTCGGGGCGCACGGTGGCGGCTTCGACATTGGTGAACTCGGGAAACATCTTGTGCTGTTCGATGACCGGGCCGAACACGTCGATCTGTGCCTTCTCCGCGTCCTCGACGAAATAGACCGCGTGCGGATTGCCCATGGACACGCAAACCGCGTCCTGCAACGGGCCGGCGCCGGCATCGACATGCAAGGTGTCGACGGCTTCGGACAGGGGAATTTCCCGCCAGTCCAGGCGCGCCGTGCCCATGTCGACGGTGACCAGGCCGTCCTTGCCCTTTTCCGCGTCCAGCAGCCCGGCACCCGTTTCAACGATCAGGTGGTCGGAGGATTTCTCGTCCATCAGCATGGCGGCGATGCAGCGCGTGCCGTTGCCGCAGGCCAGGGATTCCCCGCCGTCGGAATTGTGAAAACGAACGAACACGTCGGCGATGTCCGAGCGCGGCCGTTCCAGCACGATCAGCTGATCGCAGCCGACGCCGCGCCGGCGGTCGGCGATGGCCGCGGCCTGATGGGCGGTCAGGGGCAACGGCGTCTCGCGCGCATCCAGCACCACGAAGTCATTACCCAGACCGTGCATCTTTATAAAGGGCACATGTTCCATGGATGGCTACATAGGCCCGGTCGCCTCAGAAGTCCATGATCTTCGCCGTCAGGACCCAAAGGCCGCCAGGAACGAATGAGCAAGGAACGCCTGCTGTTCGGGGCCGTAGGCGTGGTCCGCGCCGACCGGACAGGCACGCCGCGCCAGGCAACCGCCGGTCATGCAATCCGCGCCCGCCGCCGACCGCAGGTGACCCAGGCAGGCCGGCAGATCGAAGCCCTTTTCGCCGAAGGCATTCACGGGACAGGCCGCGAGACAGGGCCGGTCGGCACACCCGTCGCAGGGATGAGCGACCCCCGCCGGCGGCCCCAGGTCGATCACATCGGCAAACAGCAGGGCGCCGCGGTAGCTGTGCCACAGGCCGAATTCGGGATGGACCAGGGGGCCGATGGGCGACGGCCGCAGCCTTTCCGCCCGCATCGCCCATTGCTGGAACGGATGATGCGGCGGACCGGCGAAGGGATAAACGACGCGCGCACCCAGGTCCGCCGCCGCCGGGGCCAGAACCCGCGCCGTCCAGGCATCCAGGGGATCGGGTTCGTCCCGACGGTCGGCATTAAAATGGGGCCATAGGCGCCCGCCCAAATCACCGACCAGGATCAGGGTTCCGGGTGCGCCCGGCACGGCGTCTTCCGCGGCCGGGTGGAACCCGCCGCGAACGGCAAGGCCGGTGGCCGCGATGCGGCGGTGTACCGTGGTCATATCCATGCCTGCGTTTGTCCCCCCGGCAGGTCGAGGGGTCAAGCTTCGGCGCAGAGGGCCTCAAGCGGGCGTGTCTTCCGCCCGCGCCAGGGCGCGGACCGCCTCGGTCACGCTGCGCCGTACCTGTGGATCGCGGATGCGCGCAAGCTGGCGCAGGAATTCCTCGACCTCGTCCGCAAGCAGCCCTGCGGCACCGGCACCGCCGTCCGGTCCCGGCCAGACCTGATCGGCCCCGTCAAACAGGGTTTCGGGGTCACAGTGGAAGAGCTCGGCCAGGATCACGATTTCAACGGCCTTGACCTCCGTCGTGCCCATTTCACGGTTGGCATAGGCCTGCACGGAGATGCCGAGCGCACGGGCCGCGGTGGCGCGAGAAATACCAGACCGGCCGCGAAGGGCCTGCAGCCGCCCGCCGATATGTGAAGCCAGTTTCCCGTCGTCCGTACCGTCCGTCGTCATCTGCCGTCCAGAAAGTCGTGCCGCACCCAAACATGTTGAAACTTTTGGTTGCATAAGAATATATATTTTTATTCCTATAGCATCGGGTCGCTTGTTCGCAAGACTTTCGAAATCACCGGGCGGGCCAGGGGACAGTTGACTTCCGGCATCATGGTCCATAGATTGCGCGCCGACATTCCACTGGGTGAACGGAGTTTTCCGTCCCGAGGGGCGACGCCAGTCCGCGAGTTTCGCGCACTGGCGCGTTTGTCGTTGGGTTTTTGAGTTTGTGAATTGAATTTGGACTGAAAAGGGTAATCCGGCGCACATGTTCGAGTCTCTAAGCGAACGCCTGTCCGGCATTTTCGACGGCCTGAAACGACGCGGCGCCCTGAAGGAAGCCGACGTCGAAGCGGCGCTGCGCGAAATCCGCGTCGCCTTGCTTGAGGCCGACGTGGCCCTGCCCGTGGTCAAGGACTTCATCGACAGCGTCAAGGAACAGGCCGTCGGGCAAGACGTCCTGCGTTCCGTCACGCCGGGCCAGATGGTGGTCAAGATCGTCCACGACGCCCTGGTCGGGATGCTCAGCCCCGAAGATCCCGCCGACGCGGGCCTGGCGATCCACGGCAATCCGCCGCAAGCGATCCTGATGGTCGGCCTGCAGGGCTCGGGCAAGACGACGACCAGCGCCAAGATCGCCAAGCGCCTGACCGAACGCGAGAAGAAACGCGTGCTGATGGCGTCGCTCGACATCTACCGCCCGGCCGCCCAACAGCAACTGCTGGTTCTGGGCGAGCAGACCGGCGTGACCGTGATGACCCCGGTGCTGGGCGAACTGCCGGTCGCCATCGCCAACCGGGCCATGGAAACGGGCCGCCGCGAAGGCTATGACGTGGTGATCCTGGATACCGCCGGGCGCCTGGCGCTCGACCAGGAAATGATGACCGAAGTCATTAACGTGCGGATGGCCGCCGTGCCGTCCGAGGTGCTTCTGGTCGCCGACGCCATGACCGGGCAGGACGCGGTCAATCTGGCCAAGGAATTCAACGACCGGGTCGGCATCACCGGCATCGTGCTGACCCGTGTCGACGGTGACGGCCGCGGCGGTGCGGCCCTGTCCATGCGGTCGGTCACCGGCAAGCCGATCAAGCTGATGGGCACCGGCGAAGGCGTCGACGCCATTGACGGCTTCGACGCCAACCGCGTCGCCGGCTCGATCCTGGGCATGGGCGACGTTGTCGGCCTGGTTGAGAAGGCCTCCCAGGTCGTCGAGCAGGAAGACGCGGAAAAGCTCGCCAAGAAGATGATGAAGGGCCAGTTCACCCTTGAAGACATGGGTGAACAGTTCAAGCAGCTCCGCAAGATGGGCTCGCTGGACGGCATCTTGGGCATGCTGCCCGGTGCGGCCAAGGTCAAGAACGCCTTCAACCAGCACAACGTGGACGACAAGATGATCGCCCGCCAGGAAGCCATCATTCTGTCCATGACGCCGAAGGAACGGCGCAATCCCAAGGAAATCAACGGCTCGCGCCGCAAACGCATCGCCGCCGGTTCCGGCACCTCCGTGCCCGAGGTCAACCGGCTTCTGAAACAGCATCGCCAAATGGCCGACATGATGAAGAAAGTCGGCAAGAAGGGCGGCCTCAAGGGACTCATGGGCGGCATGCCGCCCGGCATGATGCCTCCCGGCATGCCCCGTTAACCCGAACACAAGACAACCGAACACCAACCCATTTCGAGACATCAGAACAGACAAGGAATTATCAGAACATGTCCGTGAAAATCCGACTTGCCCGGGGCGGCGCCAAAAAGCGGCCCTATTACCACATCGTCATCGCCGACAGCCGCCGCGCGCGCGACGGCAAGTTCATCGAGCGCGTGGGCGCCTACAACCCCATGCTGCCCAAGGACAACCCCGATCGGATCAAGCTGAACGAAGAACGCATCAAGCATTGGCTCGGCGTCGGCGCCCAGCCGACCGACCGCGTGCACCGTTTCCTGGGTGCCGCCGGCCTGACCGACGCCCGCGCGGTGCCGGAAAAGCAGACCAAGCGCGCCGCCCCCAAGCCCAAGACGGTCGAGCGCATGAAGGAACGCGAAGACAAGCTCAAGGCAGCCGAAGAAGCGGCGGCGGCGGCAGCCGCGGCCCCGGCCGAAGAGGAAGCCCCGGCGGAAGAAGCAGCGGCCGAAGCTCCGGCTGAGGAAGCACCGGCGGAAGAAGCGGCGGCGGAAGCCCCGGCAGCTGAGGAAGAGGAGACGAAGGAGTAGCGGCGAAGCGCGTCACGAGCGTCAGCGGGGTCGGGCCATGACGGGCGACAACGGGAAGACCGCGGAACGGGTCTGTCTTGGCGTCATCGTCGGGTCCAGGGGCCTGAAGGGCGACCTCAAGGTCAAGAGTTTCGCCCAGGTCCCGGAAGATCTCACCGCTTACGGTCCGTTGGAGGACGAAACCGGCAGCCGCCGGTTCGACCTCCGCCTGACCGGGCAAGCCAAGGGCGTTCTGATTGCCCGCGCCGAGGGGATCGGCGACCGCACGGCGGCGGACAAGCTGAAGGGCCTGCGTCTTTTCGTGGACCGTGACCGGCTACCGCCCCCCGATGAAGACGAATTCTATTATTCGGACTTGGTCGGGCTGACGGTCGAAGCGCCCCAAGGCAATCTGGGTACGGTGCGCCAGGTTTTCGATTTCGGTGCCGGCGACGTCTTGGAGATCGCGGGCGGGGATTTCGGAACGGTCATGGTGCCCTTTACCCAGGCCATCGTGCCGGTGGTCGATCTGGAAGGCGGCCGGCTGGTGGTGGATCCGCCGGACGGGTTGCTGGACGACACCGGAGCGGACGGAAGCGGGCAGGACGATAACGGACGGGACGCGTGATGAGCGGTTGGACGGCCAAGGTACTGACGATCTTCCCGGAAATGTTCCCGGGACCGCTTGGTTGTTCGCTTGCCGGAACGGCGCTTGAAAAGGGCATCTGGGCCCTGGAAACGGTGGACATTCGCGACTTTGCAAGCGATAAACACCGCTCCGTGGACGATGCCCCCTTTGGCGGCGGCCCCGGCATGGTGATGCGGCCCGATGTGGTCGACGGCGCCATCCGGAGCGCCCGGGACGGGAACGCGGATCTGCCGTTCATCTATCTGACCCCCCGGGGCCGACCGTTGGGTCAGAAACGGGTGGCGGAATTGGCGGCGGGGCCTGGGGTGATCCTGCTGTGCGGCCGTTTCGAGGGCGTCGATCAGCGGGTGCTGGAGGCCCAGGACGCGGAAGAGATATCGCTCGGTGATTTCGTCCTGTCGGGGGGCGAGCCGGCGGCCCTGGTGGTGTTGGATGCCTGCCTTCGTTTGTTGCCGGGGGTGATGGGCAAGGATGCATCGCTGGAGGAAGAGAGTTTCGAGCGGGGATTGCTGGAGTATCCCCACTACACGCGGCCCCAGGAATGGCAGGGCCGCAAGGTGCCGGAGGTTCTGGTTTCCGGGCACCACGAAAAGATAGCAACCTGGCGCCAGCGCCAGGCGGAAGAAATCACCCGCGAACGGCGGCCCGATCTTTGGGCCGAGCACGAGCGGACCTAGGAATTGCCGGCGACGGCAGAGCGTTTGTAAGGAAAGGTTTGAACCATGAACGTGATTGAACAACTGGATCAGGAACAGATGGCCCGCCTGACCGGCGACAAGGAAATGCCGAAGTTCGCCCCGGGCGACACGATCCGCGTCAACGTGCGCGTCGTCGAAGGCGAGCGGACCCGTCTGCAGGCCTTCGAAGGCGTATGCATCGCGCGCAAGAACGCGGGCGTCAACTCGGCCTTCACCGTGCGCAAGCTGAGCTACGGCGAAGGTGTGGAACGTGTGTTCCCGGTGTATTCCCCGAACGTCGACTCGGTCGAAGTCGTGCGCCGTGGTGACGTCCGCCGGGCCAAGCTGTACTATCTCCGGGGCCTGACCGGTAAGGCCGCCCGTATCGCTGAAAAGACCGACGGGTTCTCCGGCAAGGTGTCGCAGGAAGAAAAGCGGGTCGCGCGTGAAGCCAAGGCCAACCGCGACGAAGCGTCGAATAAAAAAGGCGGCAAGAAAAAGTCCGTCGACCAGGAAGCCACGACCGAGGAATAATTCCCAAGGGGCAACCCAGGGAAGCTTTCCAAGGTTGGCACGCAGGACCCGGCTTGTTCCGGTCGGGTCGGCGCGCCACATATAAAAAACCTAAGGAACCGCAGCGCCGTCGGGGGCCGGCGTTCGTGCACACGTCGGAGGACACATACCCATGGCACAACCGAAAACGCTGTTCGAGAAGATCTGGGACAGCCATCTGGTCGAAGTACAGGAAGACGGCACCTGCCTGCTGTACATCGACCGTCATCTGACCCACGAGGTCACCAGCCCCCAGGCATTCGAAGGTCTGCGTAACGCCGGCCGCAAGGTCCGCCGCCCGGACCTGACGCTTGCGGTCGCCGACCACAACGTGCCGACCAAGCGCGGCGAAACCATCGACAATCCGGAATCGGCGCTGCAGCTGGAAATGCTGACCAAGAACTGCGCGGAATTCGGTGTTCCCCTGTTCGACATGGGTGACGTCCGCCAGGGCATCGTCCACGTGATCGGCCCGGAACAGGGCTTCACCCTGCCCGGCACGACCATCGTCTGCGGCGACAGCCACACGGCGACCCACGGCGCGTTCGGGGCGCTTGCCTTCGGCATCGGCACGTCCGAAGTCGAACACGTGATGGCGACCCAGACGCTGCTGCAATCGCCGCTGAAGAACATGCGCATCACGGTCGAGGGCGATCTGCCCTTCGGCTGCACGGCCAAGGACCTGATCCTGGCCATCATCGGTAAGATCGGCACCGCCGGCGGCACCGGCCACGTCATCGAATACGCCGGCAAGGCGATCCGCGACCTGTCCATGGAAGGCCGCATGACCGTGTCCAACATGACCATCGAAGGCGGTGCCCGCGCCGGCCTGATCGCGCCGGACGAAACCACGTTCGAATACCTGAAGGGCCGTCCCATGTCGCCCAAGGGCGCGACCTGGGAAGCGGCCCTGGCCTACTGGAAGACGCTGCCCTCGGACGAGGGGGCGACCTACCAGAAGGAAGTCACCATGGACGCCTCCCATATCGAGCCGCAGGTCACCTGGGGCACCAGCCCGGAAGACGTGGTGCCGATTTCCGCGGTCGTTCCCGGACCCGGCGATTTCGCCAATCCGGACAAGCAGGAATCGGTCAAGATGGCCCTGGAGTACATGGGCCTGGAGCCGGGCACCCGCATGGAAGACATCAAGATCGACTACATGTTCGTGGGTTCCTGCACCAACGGGCGGATCGAAGACATCCGCGCGGTCGCCGAAGTGGCCAAGGGCAAAAAGGTCGCCGACCATGTGACGGCCCTGGTCGTTCCCGGATCGGGTCTGGTCAAGGAACAGGCGGAACAGGAAGGCCTGGACAAGATCCTGCTCGAAGCCGGTTTCGAATGGCGCGAGCCGGGCTGTTCCATGTGCCTGGCCATGAACGAGGACAGAGTGCCCGCGGGCATGCGCTGCGCCTCCACGTCGAACCGCAACTTCAAGGGCCGCCAGGGTGCCGGTGCGCGCACCCATCTGGTCAGCCCCGCGATGGCGGCCGCCGCGGCCGTTTCCGGCCATCTGGCCGACGTGCGCAAGTTCTGACCCCCGTTCGCAGAAGGATTCGTTCAAATGGAAAAATTCACCAAGCTGACGGGTGTTGCCGCCCCCATGGACATGATCAACATCGACACCGATATGATCATCCCCAAGCAGTTCCTGAAAACCGTCAAACGCGACGGCCTCGGCAAGAACCTGTTTCATGAAATGCGGTATCTGGCCGACGGCACGGAGAACCCGGATTTCGTGCTCAACAAGCCGGCCTACCGGAATGCCGAGATCATCGTCGCCGGCGACAACTTCGGCTGCGGCTCGTCCCGTGAACACGCCCCCTGGGCGCTCAAGGACTTCGGCGTCAAATGCGTGATCTCCACGTCTTTTGCCGACATCTTCTACAACAACAGCTTCAAGAACGGCATGCTGCTCATCAAGGTGTCCAAGGAAAACCTGGACAAATTGATGGACGATGCCAGCCGGGGTGCCAACGCGACCCTGACCATCGATCTGGAAAACCAGACCATTTCCGGACCTGATGGCGGGGAAATCTCGTTCGACATCGATCCCTTCAAGAAGCATTGCCTGATCAACGGCCTGGACGACATCGGCCTGACCGAACAGAAGGTGAAGAAGATCGACAGCTTCGAGGAAAGCCGTGAAGCGGCCCAGCCCTGGATCGCCAACGCCGCGACCGTCGGCTGATCCCGCCTCACCGGCCTGAAATCAAAAAAACGAGGAAACAGCCATGGCTGCCAACAAGAAACTGCTGATGCTGCCCGGCGACGGCATCGGCCCCGAAGTGATGAAACAGGTTCAGACAATCATCGATTGGATGGACAAACGCCGCCACGTCTCGTTCGACGTGGCGGAGGACGTGGTCGGCGGCGCCGCCATCGACAAATACGGCCAACCCCTTGGCGACAACACCCTGGCCGATGCCATGGCGGTGGATGCCGTGCTGCTGGGGGCCGTCGGCGGCCCCAAGTGGGACAACGTCGCCCGCGACCTGCGCCCGGAAATGGGGCTGTTGACCCTGCGCAAGGAAATGGACCTTTACGCCAACCTGCGCCCGGCGACGGTCCTGCCGGCCATGGCCAAGGCGTCGAGCCTGAAGGAAGAGCTGGTGTCCGGCCTGGACATGCTGATCGTCCGTGAACTGACCGGCGGCGTCTATTTCGGCAAGCCGCGCGGCATCGAGACCCTGGCCGACGGCAGCCGCAAGGCCGTCGACACCCAGGTCTATTCGGAAGGCGAGATCGAACGCGTCTGCCGCCTGGCTTTCGAGCTGGCCGGCAAGCGGTCGGGCAAGCTGCATTCCGTGGAAAAGGCCAACGTCATGGAGACCGGCGTGCTGTGGCGCGCCATCGCCACCGAAGTCGGCAAGGATTTCCCCGACATCGAGCTGCATCACATGTACGCGGACAACTGCGCCATGCAATTGGTGCGTCAGCCCAAGCAGTTCGACGTGATCGTCACCGACAACCTGTTCGGCGATATCCTGTCCGATTGCGCGGCCATGCTCACGGGCTCGCTCGGCATGCTGCCCTCGGCCTCCTTGGGGGCCGCCGACAGCGACGGACGGCGCAAGGCCCTGTACGAACCGGTGCACGGCTCCGCCCCTGACATCGCCGGTCAGGGCATCGCCAATCCGATGGCCATGATTCAGTCCTTCGCCATGTGCCTGAGATACTCTTTCGACATGGGCGAGGATGCGGACCTGATCGAACAGGCCTGCAAGAACGTGCTGGATGCGGGCCTGCGGACCGCCGACATCATGGAAGCCGGGATGAATAAAATCTCGACCACCCAGATGGGCGACAGTCTGGCCAAGGAACTGGACAAACTGGCCGCCTGACGGCGGCGGTCACAGTTGATAGTGTCCCACGTCACAGCCTGCGAACACGCCACCGCTTAGGTTACACCCTTATAAGATTCGGCACCGGCGCGCCCACCCCGGCGCGCCGCAGCCGAGGGGTTGAGCATGCGGGATTCAGAAGACCAGGAAGCCCCGTCGGAACTGTCCGGCACTGCCTCCGCCACCGGTCCGGATTGGCAGTCCATCGTCGACAGCATCGACACGTCGATCCGCGCCTTTGACGCGGACGACCGGCTCGTCGCCTGGAACAAGGCGTTTACCGAGATTGCCGGCGGCCCGCCGCTGGAATGGCGCATCGGCATGACCCAGTACGAGGTGCTGGAGCAGCTGGCCCGGCGCGGCTACTACGGCGACGGCGACCCGAAGGATCTCGCGGCCAAGCGCCTTCGCACCATCCGCAACAACCGGGATCGCGGCGCGCCCGAGGAAATCGCCGTCCTGCCGCGCATGTTCCGCACCCGCAAACGGTTCTGGCGGGAAGACGGAATTCAGATCGCCACGTCGCGCAACATCGACCAGCAGACGATCATCGAACAGGAACTGGCCAACAAATCGGCGATCCTGAAAACCCTGTTCGAAACCCTGGACCAGCCTGCCTGCGTGATGGATCGCGATCATCGGATCATCGCCTGGAACGACAAGTTTCTGGAGATGGCCGGCGTTGATCCGCAGGATGCCCACGAGGGCATGCACATGCTCGACACCCTGACCAGTTCCGCGCGCCTCGGCAACCTCGGCAAGGGCGACCCGGAAGAACTGGCCCGCGCCCGCTATCGGCAAATCTGGAAGGATGGCGCCCCCGCCCCGCACGAAGTCATCCACCGGGCCGGCGGGCGGACGTTCGATGTTCACCGGGGGCGGCTGCCCGATGGCGGCGTGGTCTCCATCTTCAACGACGTGACCGACCGCGCCCGCGCCGCCGAGGAACTGCGCGAGGCCAAGGCCCAGGCCGAGAACGCCAACGCGGTGAAGTCGGATTTCCTTGCCAATATGAGCCACGAACTGCGCACCCCGCTGAACGCGATCATGGGCTTCGCGGAAATGATGATGCACACCAAGTTCGACGACCCCGCGCGCTATCAGGAATACGCCGGCGACATCCGGGGCAGCGCCGAGTTGTTGCTGAACATCATCAACGATCTTCTCGACCTGTCGCGGATCGAAGCCGGTAAAACCGAATTTCGCCTGGTTACCGTCGACCTGTACGACTGTGCCGCGACCTGCGTCGACCTGATCCAGCGCACGGACGGCGCCCAGCGCCTGACCCTCGAAAACCTGGTGCCCCGCGACTTTCCCCAAGTCCAACTGGACGAAACCTTCTTGCGCCAGGCCCTATTGAATCTGTTGTCCAACGCGGTCAAGGCGACTCCCGACGACGGGCGCATCACCGTTGCCGCCGAAATGTCCGACGACGGGCGCTTCGCCCTGACCGTCGCCGATACGGGCATCGGCATGTCCCCGGAGATGGTGGAGACCGTGTTCAACCCCTATGACGGATCCGGCAACAGCTACGTGCGCAAGGAAAAGGGTACGGGATTGGGCCTGTCGATCGTCAAACGCCTGGTTGAAATGCTGCGCGGGGACGTCTCCATCGTAAGCGAACCCGGCCACGGCACCGCCGTGCGCATGGATCTGCCCGTGCGATATGCGGAATGACGCCCCCCTGTTCCGAACGGGGATTTCATCGCTATGATGATCGTGAACACAGCATGATCCGGCCCTTACGTCAGGCCGCGTGAACGCCACCGACGCACGGTGGCGCCATCAACTGGAAGCCAAAGGGCGCGATGGTTACTCAGCCAAAGCGTAAAAACGCATCCCTCTGACAAAATTGATCAATTTCGCACGGGAAATCCGCACGGCCATGTGGTTCCGCCCGTCTGTTTACAGCCTGCTCGCCGCGGTCGTTGCGCTGCTCATCGCCGGGATCGACCAGTCGATTCCGGAAAGCGCGGCACGGCTGCTGCCGATCATCGACATCGAAGCCGCCAAGGACCTGCTTCGTCTTGTCGCCGCAGGCATGCTGACTGTCACCACCGTTACCCTGTCCGTGACCATGCTGGTCCTCAACCTCACGGCCAATCAGGCGTCCCCCCGCGCGGTTCCGGAATTGATGGCGGACCCGGTCACGCAGAACGCATTGTCGACATTCCTCGCCACGTTCGTGTTTGCGGTCACGGCGCTCGGCCTGTTCGGGTTCAAGGCGGTTTCCGACGCGGGCGTGACCCTGATTTTCGCCGTCGCCGTGTTCCTGGGCATTTGGGCCATTCGTTACCTCGTGCAGTGGATGCATCACGTCGCGGCGTCGTCCAAGCTCAACAGCATCATCGTGAAAATCCATAATCAGGCCGAAAGTTGCCTGAAAAACTACCTGTCCGCCGCGCCCCACGAAAGCGGTGACTTTCCCGCCTTGGATGGTGACGATGGCGAAACCATCCACGCCGGGAAAACGGGCTATGTCCAACTGATCAATATTGAAACGCTGGTACAGTCGGCGGACTCTCTGGACGTTTGCGTTCAGCTCCATGTTGCGGAAGGCGATTTTATCCACGACACCTCGGCGCTGATGACGGTATGGGGGGAAAAGTCGGCGGACGGAAAAGTGCAGGCCCGACTTTGCCGGTCCATCGCCCTCGGCAGCGAACGAACGCCGGAGAGCGATCCCTGCCTGGGCATTGAAATTCTAGCGGAGATTGCCTGCCGCGCCTTGTCGCCAGGCCTGAACGACCCGCAATCCGCCCTTGTCTGCATCAATTATCTGGGCGCCCTGCTGATCCACGCGGGCCGGATACCGGCGGCGGAATACCCCGTGGACCGCATCAAAGGAGGACGCGTTAAACGCGTCGTCGTCAGCTTCGATCAGTTGTTGATCCGCGCGTTCCGCCCCGTCATCAGGGACGGTGGGGCCCAGGCGGAAGTCGTCATTCGCATCCTGGCGGTGCTGGAGGAAATGAGCCGGACCATCTCCACCGACCATTTGCAGGCCATCTCCAATGAAGCCGGCCGCGCCGCCGAGATGGCCCGCGCCAAATTGTCCCTTGATGCAGACAGGGAAGCCGTCACCCGGACCATCAAGGCGATCGACGCGGCGATCCGTGCAAGACGCTAGGTTGCGGCATCCGCGATCGTGAATCCACTTGCCAGCGGAAACGGAAGCGGGTATTTCACGCGAGATGAACATGCACGATGCATTTCCGGCCCCGCTTCCCACTATTAAAGGGAAGATTAAAACCGCCACCACGAGGTGACGCGGGCCCGTTGCGTTGTGCGATATTTGCAAACGGCCCGCGGATACACCCCGCGGGCCGTTTGCGTTATGATACGCGCGTCGTCCCGCCCGGAATATTCGATCCGAAGGCCCCAAGGGACGTAAGGAGAGTTAAGACCATGGGTTACAAAGTTGCCGTCGTCGGCGCCACGGGCAACGTGGGCCGTGAAGTAATGCAGATCATGGCCGAGCGGGAATTCCCCGCCGACGAGGTCGTGGCGCTGGCCTCCCCGCGCTCGGTCGGCCGCGAGATTTCCTATGGCGAGGACGACGTCCTCAAGGTGCAGAATCTCGAGACCTACGACTTCAAGGGCACCGACATCGTGCTGTCCAGCCCGGGGGCCAAGGTATCGGCCAAGTATTCGCCGATCGCCGCCGCCGCCGGCGCCGTCGTGATCGACAACACCAGCCAGTTCCGCATGGACCCGGACGTGCCCCTGGTGGTGCCCGAGGTCAATCCCGACGCACTGGCCGGCTATGCCAAGCGCAACATCATCGCCAACCCCAACTGCTCGACCATCCAGATGGTGGTGGCGCTGAAGCCGCTGCACGACCTGCAGCCGATCAAGCGCGTAGTGGTTTCGACCTACCAGTCCGTGTCGGGCGCCGGCAAGGCGGGCATGGACGAGCTGTTCAATCAGACGCGCGGCATCTATTCCAACGAACCGTTCCACAAGTACCAGGAAAAGTTCACCAAGCAGATCGCCTTCAACTGCATCCCCCATATCGACGTGTTCATGGACGACGGGTCGACCAAGGAGGAATGGAAGATGGTGGTCGAGACCAAGAAGATCCTGGACCCGGACATCGCCGTTCATGCGACCTGCGTGCGCGTACCCGTGTTCATCGGCCATGCGGAAGCGGTCAACGTGGAATTCGAATATCCGGTCACCGTCGACGAGGTGCGCAAGGCCCTGCGCAAGGCGCCCGGCGTGACCGTCGTCGATCATCAGGCCGACGAAGGCTACGTGACGCCGATCGAATGCGCCGGCGAAGACCCGGTCTACGTGTCGCGCATCCGCAAGGACCCGACCGTCGAACACGGCATCAGCATGTGGGTGGTGGCCGACAACCTGCGCAAGGGTGCGGCTCTCAACACGGTGCAGATCGCCGAAGAGCTGATCCGCTCCTACATGCGCAAGGCGGCCTGACCCCATGACGACACAGGCGACGCAAACACCCGCGCCCCGGCACAGCCGCCTCGGCCTTTGGTTCGGCCTGGGCGCGATCGTGATTTGCGCCGCCATCGTCGCCTATATCGACAGTCAGCGCCCGGCCCAAATGAGCCTGGCCGATGCCGAGAACCGAAAGCAGGTGGAACTGGGCGAGCAGACTTATCAGCAGAACTGCCTCGCCTGTCATGGGCTCAAGCTGAAGGGCAAGCCGTCGTGGGAAGTGGGCTCAGCCAAACAGGCGGGCATTCCGCTTTCCGCCGACGGCACCACCTGGCATCTGTCCGACCGCCATCTGTTCGACGCCATCGCCACCGGCCAGCGCCTCAAGGCGGGCACGACCAAACAGATTCACGACACCGCCTACGGCAAGGCCCAGGGTGGGCCGTTGTCGGACAAGGAAATCTGGGCCCTGATCGCCTATTTCAAGACCACCTGGACCGCCCGCCAGATCGAATCCCAAAAGGAAACGGATCTGCGCGAACGGCCCGCGGTTCCCGCTTCCAAATGACCGGCTGGCCGGTTTCGCGCCGCAAGGCGCTGGCCGGTATCGCCGCTGCGGCGGGAGCATCCCTGATCTCCGTCACCTTGCCGCCGCTGGCCCGCGCCAAGGGAAACATCCGCGACGTTCGCCTGAAGGCGGCGCCGGCGACCGCGCGGCTGGTCGGCCCCGACGGGCCCGAAACGGCCGTCTGGGCCTATGACGGGCGCACGCCGGGCCCGGTGATCCGCGCCCTGCAGGGCGAGCGCCTGCGCGTCCATGTCGAAAACGCCCTGCAACAGCCGACCACGGTGCATTGGCACGGCATCCGCCTGGCCAACGCCATGGACGGCGTGCCCTACCTGACCCAGCCGCCGATCGAACCCGGCCAGACCTTCACCTACGAATTCGACGCCTTCGACGCCGGCACCTTTTGGTATCATCCGCATTTCAATTCATCGGAACAGGTCGCCATGGGCCTGGCCGGGGCGCTCATCATCGACGAGCCCGCCCCGCCGCCGGTCGACCGCGACGTGCTGTGGGTGATCGACGACTGGCGCCTGACCAAGGACGCGGCCATCGCGTCGTTCGACCGGGCGTTCCACGACATGGTCCACGGCGGGCGGTTCGGCAATACGGTGACCGTCAACGGACAGATCGCCAACGACGTGCCGGTCACGCCGGGGGAACGCATCCGCCTGCGCATCGTCAACGTCGCCAACGCGCGCATCTTCCGCTTGATCTTCAGCGGCCACCGGCCGTGGCTGGCCGCCATCGACGGACACCCCGTCCCGCCCCGCCAGTTCGAGGAAGGCCAGCTGATCATCGCCCCCGGCAGCCGCGCCGACCTGATCATCGATATGGACGGCAAGGCCGGCGAACGCTTCACCGTGATCGATAATTCGCCCGAGGGCATCCGCTACCGCCTGGCCGATCTGGTCTATGGCGCGGCGCCGGCAACATCCGGCGCGGCGCACGGGACGCCCGAGGCCTGGGCCGACAACCCGATTGCCGAACCGGACCTGGACACCGCGACGCGCCTGGAGCTGGTCATGGAAGGCGGCGCGATGGGCGGACTGCAGACCGCCCGATACAAGGGCGAGACACTGACCGGCCGCGAACTGGCGCGCCAACACGGCATGGTCTGGTCTTTCAACGGGGTCGTCCATCCACCCATGCAGTACGGCGACAACCACCACGCCCCCATGTTCACCTTCAAGAAGGGGGAAAGCGTGATCCTGGCGATCCGCAACGACACCGCCTTCGAACACCCCATCCACCTGCACGGTCACACCTTCCGCGTGCTGACGCGGAATGGCAAACCGGACCCGGTCCGGCCCTGGCAGGACACGGTGCTGCTGCCCGTCGACGGCGAGGCGGAAATCGCCTTCGTCGCCGACAACACGGGCGACTGGATGCTCCACTGCCATATCCTGGAACACCAAAAGTCCGGGATGATGGGCTACTTCAAGGTCGCTTAGGCGAACCTGACCGCCGCCACCGGCGGCAGGCGCGCATCCAGCGCGGTCCAGCTGTCGCCGGCGTCTTCCGAAATCCACATGCCGCCCGAGGTCGAGCCGAAGGCCAGCCGCTCACCCGTGCCGTCCACCGCGAGCGCATGGCGGTAGACCAGGTCATAGGCATGGCGCTGAGGCAGGCCCTTGGACAGAACGTCGAACGTCTTGCCGCCGTCGCGGGTGCGCGAGACGACCAGCTTGCCGTCCTTGGGGATGCGCCGTTCGTCCTTTTCCGCCGGCACGAACCAGGCCGTCTGCCCATCCGTCGGATGGGCCTGCACGGCGAAGCCGAAGCCCGTGGGCTTGGCCGCCGTCACCATCACCCAGTTCTCGCCGCCGTCGGTGGAGCGGAAGACGGCGCTGTGATGCTGGCACCACATGACGTCGGGCGCGGCCGGACATTGGGCCAGTTGATGGATGTCCTGGGGGATGGGGTCGCCCTGCTGGTCCGGCGGCATGTATTCGTTGGTCATGCCCTTGTTGATGACGGACCAGGTTTTTCCCTCGTCCCGCGTCGCCCAGACCCCGCCTGTGGACACGCCGACGGTGACATGGGCGGGGTCGCGGGGGTCGACCAGGACGGAGGACAATCCCGGCTGCTCCCCACCGGCGACGCCGAACCATTTCTTGCGGTCCGGATGCAGCCACAGGCTCTCGACCAGGGACCAGGTTTCGCCCAGGTCGTCGGAACGAAACAGGCCGCCCGGCATGGTGCCGGCGTAAAGCCGCCCCGGCACGCCGCCCGGCGTGAAGTTCCAAATGCGCCCGAGGGTCCAGGGGTGCGGGTCGTCGTCGGCATCATCCGGCTTTTCCGGAAAGGTCGGCATGGCCATTTCCGACCACGTCCCTTTGGTGTCGCGGCGCCACAGCTTGGGCCCGAAATGGCCCAGGTCGGGGGCGGCGAGCGTCATACCGTCGATGGTCAGGACGGCGGAAATGGGGTCGCCCAGGAAATGGCTGGCGACGATGTCCCAGCCGCCGGTCTTGCGGGCGATTTCGAACAGGCCCTTGCGGGTCGCCACCTGCAGCAGATCACTCATCACTCGGTCCTTTAACTTCAGCCCCCAGAGAGGGCTTGGAAAACGTGAATTTCTTCGTCCGGCCCCACGGGGTCGGTCAGTTTTTCGCGGTCCCGGGCCGGCTTGCCCGCGACGAACACCGCGACATGACGGCGCAGTGCGCCCTGGTCGTCGAGGATGTAGCTTTGGAGTGCCGGATGGTCCGTGAACACGGCGGCCAGCGCCGCGCCCAGGGTTGCTGCCGCCGGCCCCACATCGACGCTGGGGGCCGGCAGGAAGCGTTCCAACTGGCTGGTGAAGTGGACGGTCGGCATGATGTCACAGGGTCGCAACGAAATCGCCGAGGCGTTCCAGACTTGCGCCCCAGCCCTCGCCATGGGCCTGGCAGTCGTCTTCGCTGGCGAAGGATTCGTGACGCAGCGTCAGCTTGGTGCCGGTCGCCGTTTCTTCAAGCGTGACCGTGACCAGGGTCTCCCCGCCCTTGAAACCTTCGCCGTTGTCCCAGGACCAGGTAAAGACCAGGCGTTCCGGCGCCTCGATCTTGCAGTAGACACCGAAAATACGATGCGTCTGGCCGTTGGACAGTTTCATGACGGCGCTGAATTCGCCGCCGACCCTCAGGTCGTTGGTGAATTTAACGTCGCCCGTTTCGGCGCAGCCCCACCAGCGGACGATGTGTTCGGGCTGCGTCCAGGCCTTGAAAACCAGGGCGCGCGGCGCGGCGAGGTCGCGCGTCAGCAACAGGGCCGTACGGGGTGTTTCAAGTTCCGTTGTTTCCATTGAATCCATGTCTGCCCCTCCCGGGGAAATGGTTAAGTGAATCGAGTTGCTATTCAGGGGGCCGCCCTAGGGACCGAACCGGACCGCACGTTCACGTTCGCCGCGGACGCGGTCGCGGACGGCCGTCACCCGGCGCGAAGCCTCGAACACGATGTCAGTGCTGCTCATCGCTGGCATCCTTGCTTTGAATCTCCTCCAGATAGGCCTCCAACCGATCGAAGCTCTGCTCCCAGAACCGGCTGTATTCCGCGACCCAGTCAAAGACCGGTTTCAGGCCTTCACCGTTCAGGCGGCACGGCCGCCATTGCGCCTGACGGCCGCGTTCGATCAGACCGGCGCGCTCCAGCACCTTCAGATGGCGGGAGATCGCCGGCAACGACATATCGAACGGCGCCGCCAAATCCGACACCGAGGCTTCCCCCGAGGCCAAACGCGCCAGGATGGCCCGGCGGGTCGGGTCGGCCAGGGCCTGGAAGGTCTCGCTTAAGCAGTCCGCGGTCATGGTCGTATCGGCCTTTCTTTATTTAACTAATATGTTAAATACAAAAGCGGACCGGTCGTGTCAAGGGCCCGCGCGGACCCTCCGGGCCGTCGCCGTGGATCAGCGCACGGCTTGCGGTTTGAAGGTGCGTTCGGGTGCCGTCAGAAGGTCGCGGCGGCGGATCACGGGCAGGTCCAGGTCGTCCGCGTCGGCGGCTTCCAGCAGCCCATGGACCGAGGCCGTGGCCCGTGCCGCCGCATCGCGCAACGCCATGCCGGTGAGCAGATGTCCGATCAACAGGCCCGCGAACACGTCCCCTGCCCCCTTCGCCCGGCGGGACAGTTTCGGCGCTTCGACCAGCCATTCGCCTTCGTCGTCGACGGCCAGGGTGCCGATCAGAAAACCGCCCTTGTCCGGGTCCGGATGATCGGGCACGGAGGTCACGACCACGGCCCCCGTGCCGCGGGCGCGCAACGCATGGGCGGCGGCCACGGCCGTGCCGACATCGACGACCCGGTCGCCGGTCAGCTGTTCCAATTCGAACGCGTTGGGCAGGGCCAGGTCGGCGCGCGGCAGGGCGTCGCGGCGGAAGAACGGCACCAGGGCATCATCCACATAGATGCCTTCGTCCCGGTCGCCCAGGATCGGATCGCAGACATAGAACGCGCCGGCCCGCGCGGCCTTGACCCGGTCGGCGATGCCGAGCGCCACCCGCGCCGTATCGACCCCGGCCATGTAGCCGGTCATCACCGCGCGAAAGGCGGGGGCACCGGCCAGCATCAACACCGCGTCGGCCAGGGCCCGGACCTCGTCGGCGGGCACCCGCCTCCCGGTCACCGTGCGGTGGCCCGGGTGATTGGACAGCACCACCGTGTCCACGGGGGCGACGTCACGGCCCAACGCCTGTAGCGCTGGGACGACGGCGCTGTTACCCACGTAACCGCGCGAAACCCGGGAATGGAAAGACAAAACGGACATGCGCGGAAGCTTGCCACCGGGCGCGTCCAGTTGCTAGTGTGCGCCGCAACAAATCACCGGTTTTCCCACTTATTTGATCATCCAAGGAGAGCTCGAAGATGGCCCTCACCATTCGGCCCCGCCGTTCCGTTCTGTACATGCCCGGGTCCAACGCCCGCGCGCTTGAGAAGGGCCGCAGCCTGGCCGCCGACGGCCTGATCCTGGATATGGAAGACGCCGTCGCCCCCGACGCCAAGCAGACCGCCCGCGACCAGATCACGGCCGCCATCGCCGAAGGCGGCTACGGCGGGCGCGAGCTGATCGTGCGGACCAACGGGCTGGACGGACCCTGGGGCGAGGATGATCTGAAGGCCGCGGCCAAGATGGGCGCCGATGCGGTACTGCTGCCCAAGGTCGAAAGCAAGGCCATGGTCGATCAGGCCATCGCCATCCTGGACGCCGCCGGCGCACCTGCGGACCTGCCGATCTGGGCCATGATGGAAACGCCGCTCGGCATGCTGCACGCCGAGGAGATCGCCTTTTCCAGCCCGCGTCTGCAATGCCTGGTGATGGGCACCTCGGACCTGGCCAAGGACCTGCGCGCCCAGCACACACCGGACCGCATTCCCTTCATGACCTCGCTTGGCCTGTGCATTCTGGCGGCGCGGGCGGCGAAGATCGCGATCCTCGACGGCGTGCATCTGGACCTGTCCGACGACGACGGCTTCAGGGCGTCCTGCCGCCAGGGCCGGGAATTGGGCATGGACGGCAAGACGCTGATCCACCCCAAGACCATCGCCATGG
The DNA here is from genome assembly GCA_002706405.1 of Rhodospirillaceae bacterium. Taxonomy (GTDB): domain Bacteria; phylum Pseudomonadota; class Alphaproteobacteria; order Rhodospirillales; family Casp-alpha2; genus UBA1479. The sequence goes on from PALN01000012.1 coordinate 48,514, forward strand.
CCAACGAAGCGTTTTCCCCGTCGGAAGACGAGATCACCTGGTCCAAGCGCATCATCGACGCCCATGCCGAGGCCGAAAAGGAAGGCAAGGGCGTGGTCCTGGTCGACGGCAAGCTGATCGAGAATCTGCATGTCGAAGGCGCCAAGCAGATGGTCGCCATGGCCGACGCCATCACCAAGACGGAACAAGCCGGCTAGACCGCCGAAAAATCTCCTTCCCACCCCATACGACCGGAACACCACAGGCCATGAGCGACAAGACAAACCGGGGCAACTTCTTCGAAGACTTCATGCCCGGCCAGGTCCTCCGTCACGCCACACCGCGCACGGTGACCGAGGGTGAGATCGCGCTTTATACGGCGCTCTACGGTAACCGCTTCGCGCTGCATTCGTCGGACATGGTGGCCATGGCGCTCGGCTATGACGGCATGCCCGTGGACGACATGCTGGTGTTCCACATCGTGTTCGGCAAGACAGTCCCCGATATCTCGCTCAATGCCGTCGCCAACCTGGGCTATGCCGACGGGCGGTTCGGGGTTCCCGTCTATCCGGGCGACACGCTGAGCGCCCAGTCCGAGGTCATCGGCGTGAAGGAAAATTCCAACGGCAAGACCGGCGTCGTCTGGGTCCGCACCACGGGCACCAACCAGCGGGGCGAGGAGGTTCTATCCTATGTGCGCTGGGTGATGGTCCGCAAAGGCGACGAAGGAGCAGCCGCACCCGCCCCCCAGGTTCCCGACCTGCCCGCCGCCGTCGCCGTCCAGGACCTGACGGCCCCCAGTTGCCTGATGCTCTCCGCCTATGACGAGATCGCCGCCGGCAGCGCCCATTTCTGGGACGACTACGCGGTCGGCGAGAAGATCGACCATGTCGACGGCATGACGCTGGAAGAAGCGGAGCACATGCTGGCGACGCGGCTGTACCAGAACACCGCCAAGGTTCACTTCGACCTGCACGCTCAGAAGGACGGGCGGTTCGGCAAGCGCCTGATTTACGGCGGGCATATCATCTCGCTGGCCCGGAGCCTCAGCTACAACGGCCTGGCCAACGCCTTCCACATCGCCGCCATCAACGGCGGGCGGCACGTCGCCCCGTCGTTCGCGGGCGATACGGTCTATGCCTGGTCGGAAGTGCTGGACAAGGCCGCCCTGCCGGGGCGTGACGACGTGGGTGCGCTCCGCCTGCGCCTGGTCGCGGCCAAGGACCACCCCTGCATCGATTTTCCGCTCAAGGATCCCGACGGCAAGGATCATCCGGCCGTGGTTCTGGATGTCGATATCTGGGCCTTGATGCCGCGACGTTAAGGGCAGTGGCTCTCGGACAGGTCAAAAAACTGACCTAAGTCAATGCGCTTGAAAGTGAGGCGGCTGTACTTTGCGGCAGTGTCTCCGCGTGCGCCCCCTGCACCTCCCCCAAGTTGACAGCACCCAGAACAAGGACCACCCGAATGCTGCAATCCATTCGCCAGAAGCTCGCCGCTTGTCTGATCGGCATCCTGGCGGTGTTCATCGCGACCGCCGGCTTTGAAATTCTTGAACTCCGCAAGGAGCTGAACGCACTTGACCGCGCAAAACAAGATATCGCGCGCGGGTTCGACAAGGTTGTCCCCTTGAACCTGTTGGTGAAGGATATTCGGTTCCATGTCGTTCAGGTACAACAATGGCTGACCGACATTTCCGCGACCCGGGGTCTGAATGGCCTGAATGACGGGTTCGACGTCGCCAAGGAACACCGTGCGGCCTTTGAAAAAGCAGCGTCGGACGCCAAGGCGATTGCCGGCGAATTGAACCTGACCAACATTATTTCCGCCATCGAATCCGCCGAGGCCGCGATGCCGACCTATTTCCAGCAAGGCGAAGCCATGGCACAGGCTTATATCGCCGGTGGCGCTGAAAGCGGCAACAAGCTGATGGGCAATTTCGATGAGGCCGCCAGTGCCATGACCGACGCGGTATCTTCGATAAGCACACAGATTGAGAAGATTGGAAAATCGACCGCCGCGGATGCAAACCGTCTGATGACCAAGATCAGTGCCGACACGGCGGATGTCATCAAAGGCTTCCTGATCGCCATGAGCATTTCCATCGCCATCGCCGTGGTTCTGGCGGTTTATCTGTCCCGGCTGATCCGGGAGCCGATCGATAAGCTGCTGGTGGACCTCTCCATCGTCGCAGACCGCGACAACACAGCAGCTCTTTCTTTGGGACAAGATCGAAAAGACGAGTTCGGCCCCGTCGTGAGTTCGCTGCAGACACTGCGCGCCGGTTTGGACGACGCCGCCAAACTGGAAGCACGACAGAAAGAAATGGAGGCCGCCAACCTGCGAGAGCGCAAGGACACCATGAACCGCCTGGCTGCCCAATTTGAATCCAGCGTCGGGGGCGTGGTCTCGCACGTCGGCGACGCTGCGGACAAGCTCAGCGCATCGTCCGAAACCATGGCCGCCGCCGCCGACCAGGCGGGCAGTCAGGCGTCGACCGTCGCCGCCGCTTCGGAACAAGCCGCCGCCAACGTCCAGACCGTCGCCTCGGCAGCCGAGGAACTTTCCTCATCGATCCAGGAAATTTCCCGCCAGGTGTCCGATTCAACCCGCATCGCATCGGATGCCGTGAGCGAGATCGAACAAACAACGGTCCGGGTCCAAAGCCTGACCGAGGCCGCCAACCGGATCGGCGAGGTCGTCGACCTGATCACGGATATCGCGGAGCAGACCAACCTTCTGGCGCTCAACGCGACCATCGAGGCGGCGCGCGCCGGCGATGCCGGCAAGGGCTTCGCCGTGGTCGCTTCGGAGGTCAAGAATTTGGCGAACCAGACGGCGAAAGCGACGGAGGAAATCGGGCAGCAGATTTCCGGCATCCAGAACGCCACCCGCGAATCCGCCACCGCCATCTCCGGCATCAGCACAACCATCGGCCGGATGAACGAAATCACGTCATCCGTTGCCGCCGCCGTGGAACAGCAAGGGGCCGCCACCGCCGAAATCGCGCGCAATGTTGAGCAAGCGTCGGCCGGCACCCGCGACGTCTCGTCGAACATTCAAGGTGTCACGGCTGCCGTTTCCGAAACGGCCGATGTCTCCCGGCAGATTCAGGCAGCCGCCACCGAGCTGTCATCACAGTCCGCCCAGTTGAAGAATTCGGTCAGCACCTTCCTGGCAGAAGTCCGGGGCGGGTAAAGCCGCTGGGCGCATCGCGCTCAGGCCTCTGATTCGTTCTTAAATAAAATTGAGATTCCAATTGATAATGTTATAACGTAACATTATCCGCCTGTGGAGATAATGATAATTATTATTAGTTACACAGGTGTCCTTCATGATAAGAACGATTCGCAAAGAGGGCGCAACGTCGCCGCGCGAAGACCACCAAAGGGGTTTCGAATGACCAAAAACAACAGACAATTCATATCCATCATGCTGGCCTCGACGGCGCTGGTCGCCGGCCTGGGTCTGGCGGCCACGCCGGCGTCCGCAGGATCCATCAAGAACAACAGCCCCGTGGAACTGACCATCGGCGGGCAACTGAACCGCGCGTTCCTTTACGTCAATGACGGCGAAGAAGGCATGTACCGCCACGTCGACAACGAGAACGATTCGACCCGGATCTTCCTGAATGCCGACGGCAAGATCAACGAAGACTGGTCCGTGGGCACGCAGTTCGTCATGCTCATGCGCTCCAACCCGTCGAACGAAATGAGCGCCACCGCGGAAACCGCCGGCGCCACGGGCTTTGAGCAAGAAGCCGCCGAGGTCTATTTCTCCCATAGGCGGCTCGGGACCTTGTGGATGGGCCAGGGCGATTCGGCGACCAACGGCATTTCCGAGACGGACCTGTCCGGGACCGGTGTTGCAGGCTATTCCTCGATCGGTGACGTGGCCGGCGGCTTCGCCTTCGTCACCTCGGCGACGGGTGCCCGCTCAACAGCGACGATCGGCGGTGCCGCCGATAACCTGGACGGCCTCGATATGGGCGACCGCGTCCGCTACGATTCGCCTGAAATCAATGGCTTCCACCTGTCGACGAGCCTGCTCAGCGGCGGTGCCGTGGATGCCGCGGTTTACTATGCCGGCGAAATTTCCGGCGCCACCGTCGAGGCTGCCGCAGGTTGGTACAACACCTCGTCCAACCCCGACAACGAAGACCAATTCGAAGGTGGCTTCTCGGGCTCGGTTTCGGCCCTGCTGCCGAGCGGCTTCAACCTGACGCTGGCCGCCGGAACCAAATCCGCCGCCGCTCAGGGCCGCGACGACCCGAAGTTCTATTACGCGAAGGTCGGTTATCAGGCTGCGCTTAATTCCTTCGGACCGACCGCCTTTGCCGTCGATTTCGGACGCTACGAAGATGCGGAACAGAACGGCGACACCCTCGACAGCTTCGGCGCCCAGGCGGTGCAGGAGATCGAAGGCACGGGTTCCAGCGTCTATGTCGCCTATCGCTACCACACCCTGGATCGGACGGGCACCGACTTCGATGCCATCCACTCGATCATGACCGGAGCATACGTGGCCTTCTAAGTCGTAGGCTGTCGTCTCCGAAATTTTTAAGCGGGCCCCGTCAATCGGGGCCCGTTTCCTTTTCCGGAATTTGCGCGCGTCGGCAGCGGGCCGCGGCCATCAGCATGATGGCGCCGAATATCCCCGCAAACAGGGTCAAGGCCAGAACCCCGTCATATCCGGCGACCAACCAGACCAACCCCGCCAGGCCGGGGGCCAGGGCGGAAAAGCCGATATAGGGCATTGCCAGAATTCCGGCGATGACGGCATAGCGCCGGCGGCCCAAAAGCTCGGCGACGATGACCGGACGGGTGATGCTCATGACCCCGTTGCCGGCGCCCTGGAACAGCACGAAAACGACCAGCAGGCCGGGCACGGCATGGGCCCCCAGCAAGGCCGCCGAGGCAATCGCCATGGCCAGCAGACTGACGGCCGCAATGGGTGGTGTCGAGGTCACATGACGCTGCACGGCGAGCACGCAAAGCCGGCCCGCAACCTGCATGGGCCCGATCATCGATGCGGCCAGGACCGCCGTCTCCGGGCCGACGCCGCGTTCCGCCAGCAGGGGCAGCATGTGGGAAATGATGGCGAAATGGTTGAACGCCATCATCGCGTAGGCGATGGCGAGCAGCCAGAACACGATATTCCGCGTCAGGTTCAGCGGCTTTCCCGTATTGGCCGCCGCATCTTCGGCCGGGGCCGGGGCTTCTTTGCCATGGTGGGCCAGACCATAGAACAGCAGCGGTACGCAGACGAAGGCGGCCAATCCGGCAAACACCAGCACCACGTTGCGCCAGCCCATGACCGCGTCCAGGGTATGAACCATGGGGAACGCCACCGTGCCGGCGAACCCGGCGACCAGAGTGACGACGGTGATCGCCTGGCGCGAGCGGTCGCCCATGATCCGGGTCAGAATCGCAAAGCAGGGCTCATACAAACAGCCGGCCATGATCACGCCGATCCCGGCCCAGACGGCATAGAATTCCCACAGCTCGGTGACCCGCGACAAGGCCACCAGCATCACCGCCCCCATGAAGGCGGAGCCGATGAACAGGCGCCGACCGTGTCCATGGTCGATCAGGCGCCCGGCGACCGGGGCAAGGAAGGCGGAGACCAGAAGTGCCGTGGTCAGGGCGCCGGCGATCTCCAGCTTGGTCCAAGGGAATTCCTGTTCCCAAATGCCGAGCAAGGCCGGGAACAGATAATAGAATCCGGCCCATAACAGGGTTTCAGCAACGGCGAGCGGCCAAACGACCCGGCGGAATGTGTCACCAGACGCCACGGGCATGCTCCTTGGTGGGCTACGGCGGAAAGGTGGGCGGACACCCAGCGTATTTGTTTAGACCACTTTGCAAAGAGAGGCAAAACAAGCAAGGGCCGCAGGACACACGGCGGACGATCCCGCCCCCCTCATAAGAAGAGGCGTCAGGGATACAGGTCCTGGGACACCTGCATCTCGTGCCGACAAGCGGCACACCTGACACCTCTCTTGGAGCCGGCCAGGCTCCACGCTTATGAAAAACGCCTATCCGCCGATGAAAACCCTTCCTCCCGCGGCCGCACCCTGGGCAGAGATCGAACCCCGGGACGAGGGGGCATTGGGCTTGCAACCGGCGCGCGTCCGAAAACGTGCCCCGGGCCTGGGCCCTTCGGCGGGATGCCGGACTGCGGCTGATACCGGCTCTCCCTCCCTCCGGATCGACGAAGCGAAGCTCCGTCTTTCTTTCGGGTGGCCCCAGCCGGACGGCGGGGACCATGGCGACGCCTTTCAAAGCGCGCAACATCATGGTCTTGGCATATGTATGGCGGCAACGCGGAAACCTGGGGATTAGCGGCGAAAGTTGTGCATAACTTCCGCAACGCCCCACATTTGACCCACAGGTTGTCCCCAGGCCGCCGGGGACATTCCGCCTAACGCGTTGAAAGAGGCGGACTCCGCAGTGATCAGCACGGTTGCCCCGGCGACTCCCGCCAATCCGCACAAAAACTCGGAAAAATGGAATTTCGCGCCGCCGCAGCGATAGGCTGCCAACGATTGGAGACCGCCGCAACGCCCCAATTGGTATACAAAAGACCATATACCATAAGTATCTGAAATCGTGAAAGAACCATTCGCCATCAGACGTTTGCGCAATTGCGAAATAGGCGTTAGGTTTGCCGCGGATTCATCACTAGGCGAGGTTCTCCCATGGCGCGTCGTGAACGGCCCCTGTCGCCCCATCTGCAGGTCTATCGGCCGCAAATCACTTCCGTATTGTCGATCACCCATCGCCTGACCGGCGTCGCCCTTGCGGGCGGAATGTTGATCCTGACCTATTGGCTGACGTCCGCCACCTACGGCGCGGACGCCTTTGCCGCCGCGCAGGCGGTCATCGGGTCTTGGGTCGGTCAGGTCGTGCTTTGGGGGCTTCTGTTTTCTCTTTATTACCATCTGGCCAACGGCATTCGGCACCTGATGTGGGACGCGGGATCGGGCTTCGACCTGCCCTCCGTCCGGCGCACGGGCATCCTGGTCGTGCTGTTCGCCGTCGCCATGACGGCGTCGACGATCGGCTGTGCCTACTTCGTGATCGGAGGCTGAGACCATGGAAATGCGATCCCCCCTTTCCCGCGTGCGCGGCCTGGGCGCGGCCCACGAAGGCGTCGCCCATTGGTGGGCCCAGCGCCTGACCGGCATCGCCCTGGTGCCGCTGACCTTGTGGTTCATCTGGGCCATGTCCGGGCTGCTCGGCGCCGACCTGGCGGCCATGAAAGCCTGGGTCGGCACCGGCCAGAACGCGGCCCTGCTGATTCTTTTGATCGTCGCCGGCATGCATCATGCGCAGCTCGGCCTGCAGGTCGTGATCGAGGATTACGTCCATGCAGAAGGCCCCAAGACCGTGTCGCTGGTGCTTCTCAAGCTGGGCGCCGTATTGCTTGCCGTCATCAACATTTTTGCCGTCCTTAAGCTGACCTTCGGGAGCTGATCCGAAATGCCGAAAGCCTACGAATTAACCGATCACAAATACGACGTCGTCGTGCTGGGCGCCGGCGGCGCCGGGCTCCGCGCGACGCTGGGCATGGCAGCTGCGGGGCTCAAGACCGCCTGCATTACAAAAGTGTTCCCGACCCGCTCCCACACCGTGGCCGCCCAGGGCGGCGTGTCGGCGGCGCTCGGCAACCTGGATGAAGACCACTGGGAATGGCACATGTACGACACCGTCAAAGGTGCCGACTGGCTGGGTGACCAGGACGCCATCGAATACATGTGCCGCGAGGCCGTGCCGGCGGTGATCGAGATGGAACACTTCGGCATGCCGTTTTCCCGCACGGACGACGGTCGCATCTATCAGCGCCCCTTCGGCGGCCATATGCGCAACTTCGGCGAGGCCCCCGTGCGCCGCGCCTGTGCCGCCGCCGACCGCACGGGCCATGCCATGCTACATACCCTGTATCAGCAGTCGCTGGCCCACAACGCCGAATTCTTCGTCGAATATTTCGCGCTCGATCTGATCATGAGCGACGACGGCGTGTGCGAAGGCGTCATCGCCTGGAACCTGGACGACGGCACCATCCACACCTTCCGCGCCCATCAGACCGTGATGGCGACGGGCGGTTACGGCCGCGCCTATTTCTCCTGCACCTCGGCCCACACCTGCACGGGTGACGGCAACGCCATGTTCGCGCGCGCCGGCCTGCCGCTGGAAGACCATGAATTCGTGCAGTTCCACCCCACCGGCATCTACGGTGCGGGTTGCCTCATTACCGAAGGGGCCCGCGGCGAAGGCGGATACCTGACCAATTCCGAGGGCGAGCGCTTCATGGAGCGTTACGCGCCGTCGGCCAAGGACCTGGCCTCCCGCGACGTCGTGTCGCGCGCCATGACCATGGAAATCCGCGAAGGCCGCGGCATCGGCGAAAACAGCGACCACATCATGCTCCATCTGGAGCATCTGGGGTCGGACACCCTGTTGCAGCGCCTGCCCGGAATTACGGAAACGGCCAAGATCTTCTCCGGCGTCGACGCCACCAAGGAGCCGATCCCCGTGCTGCCGACCGTGCATTACAACATGGGCGGCATCCCGACCAATTATATGACCGAGGCCCTGAACCCCACGGACGACGATCCGGATGCGGTCACCCCCGGCATCATGGCCGTCGGCGAATGCGCCTGTGCCTCCGTGCACGGAGCCAACCGGCTGGGCACCAATTCGCTGTTGGACCTGATCGTGTTCGGCCGCGCCGCCGGCCTCCGCGCCGCCGAGACCATCAAGCCGGGGTCGCCGCTGCGCCCCTATCGTTCGGGCTGCACGGACAAGGCGCTGGACCGCCTGGACCGCATCCGTCATTCCTCGGGCAGCACCAAGGTTGCCGAAATCCGCGACGCCATGCAGCGCACCATGCAGAACGACGCCGCCGTCTACCGCACGTCGAAGACCCTGAAGGAAGGCTGCGAAAAGATGGATGCGGTGTGGAAATCCAAGGACGACATGCGCATCGAGGACCGTTCCATGATCTGGAACTCGGACCTGGTCGAAGCCTTGGAATTGGAAAACCTGCTGATCTGCGCCAAGGCGACGATCCATTCGGCGGAAGCCCGCCACGAAAGCCGCGGCGCCCAGGCCCACGAGGACTTCCCGGACCGCGACGACGCCAACTGGATGAAGCACACCCTGGCCTGGGTCAACGAGGACGGGTCCGTGCGCCTCGATTACCGGCCGGTTCACACCTGGACGCTGACGGACGAAGTCCAGTACATCGAGCCCAAGGCTCGCGTGTACTAAGAGAAGGAAGGAACGCAGAACATGGTCGAATTCAACCTTCCCGCCAATTCGCGCGTGACAGAGGGCAAGACCGTCAAGGCCGCGCCCGACGCGACCAACATTCGCAAGTTCAAGGTCTACCGTTGGGACCCGGACACGGACGACCTGCCCAGGGTCGACACCTACGAGGTCGATCTCGATCGCTGCGGGCCGATGGTTCTCGACGCCCTGATCAAGATCAAGAACGAGATGGACTCGACCCTGACCTTTCGCCGGTCCTGCCGCGAAGGGGTTTGCGGGTCCTGCGCCTTCAACATCGACGGCACCAATACGCTGGCCTGCACCACGGCCATCGAAGACATCAAGGGCGACGTGAAGATCTATCCGCTGCCGCATATGCCGGTGGTCAAGGATCTGGTGCCCGACCTCAACGTGCCTTACGCCCAGTTGAAATCCATCGAACCCTGGCTGCAGGCCGACACCCCCGCGCCGACGCGCGAGCGCCTGCAAAGCCCGGAAGAGCGGGCAAAGCTCGACGGCCTGTGGGAATGCATCCTGTGCTTCTGCTGCCAGACCAGTTGCCCGAGCTACTGGTGGAACGGCGACCGTTACCTCGGCCCGGCCATCCTGCTGCAAAGCTATCGCTGGATCGCCGACAGCCGCGACGAAGCCACGGGCAAGCGTCTCGACAATCTGAACGATCCGTTCCGGCTGTACCGCTGCCACACCATCATGAACTGCACGAATACCTGCCCGAAACACCTGAACCCGGGCTTGGCCATCGCGGAAATCAAGAAGTCGATCGCCGCCCGGCAGTAGCCATCACGCAGTTTCGCCAAAG
>PALN01000013.1 GCA_002706405.1 Rhodospirillaceae bacterium
GCTACGGGCCGGCCCGTAGCGTGGCGACAGAATAATCGGCGGCGGATTACCTGCTGCCCGTCTCCCACATGCCGCGGCGCTGGGCCCGGGCCTGGGCTTCATGACCGGTATAGCGTTCGGTGACCGCGGCATTCGCCTTGGCAAAGCCGTTGGCGACCATGTACTGGCCGATGTCGTCGTCGCCGACGAAGCACTGCGCCACCAAAACCCCGCCGAACTTGCTGGCCTTTTCCTCGCAGCGGATTTCGTGGGTCTTCACTTTTGCCTGCAATTGGGCTGCGGCATAAAGGCCACAGCGGATCATCCGCCCGGAGGGATGCGGGCACAGCTGATCCAGGCCGAAGGCGGTGATGCCCCAAAGGTCGACGATCTGGCCTTCGATGCATTTCGTATGGCGGCGCGTGCCGCCGATCATCAGCGTGTCGCCGTCCATCACGCAGGCACGTCCCGTCAGTCCCCCGTCGTCGCCATCGGGCGAACAAGCGAACACCAGGAACAGCAGACAAGCCGTTGCGACCAAACCCTTTTTCATGGCGCGATTTTACCAGAATTCGGAATAACCCGCGATATAGCCGAAAGACAGGCCCGCCCGCGGGCGGAATCCCTTGACCTTGCCCGCGTTAACCCTCAGATTCCCCCTGTTCCGACGGGGGGCCCCGATAGGGGGCTGAGATTCCGACGGCCGCGCCGTCGCCAAACTGGCGAAGGCGGGCAACGCGGTGACCCTTCGAACCTGATCCGGAGCAATACCGGCGTAGGGAACGGAACCCCCAAAGGGGCTCTCATACTCTTTCTCCCACGCGCCGTTATCCGCCGGATCGCATGAGCGACCATTTGATAACGCGACCTTGGGAGTCCTGATCCATGAACGTCATCCGCAAGCCCACCACCGGCGATGTCACCACCGGGCCGCTGCCCGCGTCGAACAAGATTTTCGTCGAAGGCACCCTGCCGGGCGTCCAGGTGCCCATGCGCGAAATCCACGTCCACGAAAGCGCCATGGAAGCGCCGACGGTGGTCTATGACACCTCGGGCCCCTACACGGACCCCAACGCCTATATCGATATCGAGGCCGGCCTGCCCAAGCTGCGCCAGGAATGGATCGAGGCGCGCGGCGATACGGAGCCCTATGACGGCCGGGACGTGAAGCCGGAAGACAACGGCAACGTCGACGACGATCATCTGGTTCCCGAATTTCCCGTGCGCAACGCGCCGCGCCGCGCCAAGGACGGCAAGGCGGTGACGCAGATCGCCTATGCGCGCCAGGGCATCATCACCCCGGAAATGGAATTCATCGCGATCCGCGAGAACATGCTGCGCGAACGCCTGCCCGAAGAGGTCCTGAAAAAGGCCCGCGACGGAGCGGAAAGCTTCGGCGCCGAAATTCCCGATTTCATCACACCGGAATTCGTCCGCTCGGAGGTCGCCCGCGGCCGCGCCGTCATCCCCAACAACATCAACCACCCGGAAACGGAGCCGATGATCATCGGCCGGAACTTCCTGGTGAAGATCAACGCCAACATCGGCAACTCCGCCGTGACGTCTTCCGTCGCCGAGGAAGTCGACAAGATGGTGTGGTCGACCCGCTGGGGCGCCGATACGGTCATGGACCTGTCGACGGGCCGCAACATCCACAACATCCGCGAATGGATCATCCGCAACTCGCCCGTGCCGATCGGCACCGTGCCGATCTATCAGGCGCTGGAAAAGGTCGACCGGGCCGAGGACCTGACCTGGGAAATCTACCGCGACACGTTGATTGAGCAGGCCGAACAGGGCGTGGATTACTTCACCATTCACGCCGGCATCCGCCTGAAGCACATCCACCTGACCGCCGACCGGGTGACCGGCATCGTCTCACGCGGCGGCTCGATCATCGCGCAGTGGTGCCTGGCCCATCACAAGGAATCGTTCCTCTACGAGCATTTCGAGGACATCTGCGACATCATGCGGGCCTACGACGTGTCGTTCTCCTTGGGCGACGGCTTCCGCCCCGGCTCCTCGGCCGATGCCAACGACGCGGCCCAGTTCGCCGAACTGGAAACGTTGGGCGAGCTGACTAAGGTCGCCTGGGAAAAGGACTGCCAGGTCATCATCGAAGGCCCCGGCCACGTGCCCATGCACAAGATCAAGGTCAACATGGAAAAGCAGCTGGAAGTCTGCGGCGAAGCCCCGTTCTATACCCTCGGGCCGCTCGTCACCGACATCGCCCCCGGCTACGACCACATCACGTCCGGCATCGGGGCAGCCATGATCGGCTGGTACGGCACGGCCATGCTCTGCTACGTGACGCCCAAGGAACACTTAGGATTGCCCGACCGCAACGACGTCAAGGAAGGCGTGATCACCTACAAGATCGCGGCCCATGCCGCCGACGTCGCCAAGGGCCACCCGGGGGCCGCCGCCCGTGACGATGCGCTCAGCCGCGCACGCTTCGAATTCCGCTGGGAGGACCAGTTCAACCTCGGCCTCGACCCGGACCGCGCCCGCGACTTCCACGACCAGACCCTGCCCAAGGACGCGCATAAGACCGCGCATTTCTGCTCCATGTGCGGGCCTAAGTTCTGCGCCATGGAAATCACCAACCTGGTCCGCGACTACGCGGCCGAGGGCATGGAAGAAATGAGCGAGAAGTTCAAGGAAGAGGGCGCCGAGCTCTATAAGGAAGACTACCTCGACAAGAAGGCGGCGGCGGGCGACGACGACTAAGTCTCCCTACCCCTCCACCGAATACGAAAAGGCCGGGCATTGCCCGGCCTTTTCTCTAAATATTGCTTAAGTATGCCCGCACATCTTCGGCTATTTGCTCTTGAGTTTCTTTCCGCCCTTGGCACTTCTCAGCCCAAGGCCGTCCTGGATGTAAAACATCCCACAGCGACCTCAATTGTTGGTATCGCCCCTTTCCAGGATCATGATTTCCAAAGCCATCTATGTACTTATTCCAAATAGGAGAATAGCGAGCGATTAGTAGACTCTCTCCGAGAGGTATCCAGATGTCATCAACCACCAAATAGCGGCACCAAAAATCCGCTAAGTCGAGATTGGAGGCGATATTGATACTATCGGCGTGTTCCTTTAACCGCTTGGTCAACACCGGTCCCGTAGGCACATCTAGCCCAACGTTCCCTTTCCGAGCTCCGGCGGGGATAGCTTTTCCCACGTAGATTGGCGCTTCGAATTTCCCTTCTCGATTCCGTTCTGCAATTGCGCTGTAGGGCGCAAAATCGCCAGCGTAGTAGATGGCGTAAATCCCAGCCCCATTAAATGATGAAACAGACTCAAGTGGTGCCGCCTCTTGCAGCAACATCGCATCCGCCACGCTTTTGCCGAGGTTACTTTTGTCCAACGGATTATATGGTGAGATCAATAGCGCTTACCCTGCGATACGTCGAATGACTTTCGAGAATTCTCGTTCATCGCACTCAATTAACTTCGCGGCAACGCTTGATGCAACAACTTCAGCTAGACGAACAGGAACGGCGTTCCCCAATTGCCGCATCGTCTCGGTCCAAGACCCATGAAATTTGTATGTGTCGGGAAAGGTTTGAATTCGCGCAGCCTCTCGAACACTGAAATAGCGATAATTCCCGTCATCCAAAACCATCATATTCTCACCCCCGGGTACACCATGATCACCCGCCTTGAGCGCCTTCGCAGGTAGGTCCAATTGGCTTCCAGTATGACCGGGGTATGGCCGGGCTCCCGGTTGATATTGATGGTTGGCGAAAAGCCTATCTGCACCAGATACACGAGGGTCCGGCACTCCTTTCAATGCATCTCTAACAGTACGCCAAGGTTTGAGTTGAAGTGTTGGTCGCAAGTTTGCGCTCTGTATCTGACCAATTTTATTCATAAAGCGTTCAGGAGGACTAGGGCGCTTAGATTTTGGAATCTCGTGGTGGTCCCAATAGTCACCGCTCACCCATTGCGTCTCCAACAAGGCATCAAAGCAATGAGTAGGGTTTGGAAACTGCCATTTTGCATCGATATCGCTTCTAAACCCAACGAAGAACACGCGATCCCTCTTCTGTGGGACTCCATAATCCGCCGCATTCAAGACCTTGGTTACCACTCGATATGTTAAGCCGCGTCGTTCCTTCGCGGTTTTAATTTTCTCTAATCGTCCGAGGTGATCTAGCCATTCTTCGTTCCCTCGGCGGGCGATTTCAGGAAATGTCAGTTGGAGAACGATATATTGAAAATAATTTGCAAATGACTGCCGAGTAAGTCCTCGAACATTTTCAACAATAAATGCCTTCGGCCGCACCACTCTGATTATGTCAACCGTTGCCGGGAACATATCGCGATCATCATTATAGGCTCTGTGTTTCCCCCCCAATGAAAATGGCTGACATGGCGGGCCTCCCGCGACCAAGTCAACCTCTCCTTCGAATGGTTTGAAATCCACGTTTCGCACGTCGCCTCTAAATAGAGGCCAGTCCCGCACCAAGGGGTTCTTAGCATCGATATTTTCTTTAAGCGTATCGCATGCCCACCTATCTCGCTCGACCACGGCGCACGATTCGAAACCAGCCAGACTGACGCCCATCCCAAGGCCACCCGCCCCCGCAAACAATTCTATGGATTTCAACATTCTGGTATCTGCCTTGGCTGCAACTAATCAAGAAAGGCTCTAATCTTTCGGATCAACGATTGTGCGTCCTTCAACTCACATTCCCAAACAATTATAAATTGCCAACCTTTGTAACCCAACATCTTTTGGTTGATTTCATCTCTGCGTCGATTGCCTTCAAGTTTTGGAATCCAAAAATCAGTTCGAGATTTTGGCAACCTCGCAAGCTTACAGTCTTTATGGCGATGCCAGAAACATCCATGCACAAATATAGCCTTTTGATGTTTCCTAAATACGATATCTGGTGTTCCTGGTAAATCCTTCGCGTGCAGCCTGTATCGGTATCCCATGCCGTGAATTAGCCGCCGAACCTTCATTTCTGGCTTCGTATCACGTCCACGGACACGACTCATGCGTTCGCTGCGTTCTTTCGGACTGAGAGTATCTAATCGGACCATGCGATAGAGATTGGTGTCTTCATTCACACCTGTCCACCCAGTTGGTGACAAGGGTGTAAATTCCGCGAAATGGGGCACCCTCACTGAAAATGCAGTGACCTCTGCTTCAAATCCAGCGGATGAGTTCTGACTAGACCAGCGCGAGTTTCACACCAATGGCACGCGACCACACACCCGAGGGGGGCAGTCCGATATCTCACACTTGAATTTTCTGATCCTGGTTCCGGGAACTACCGGCCGAGATAGGCATTCCGGAACGCGATCCGGCATTCCGCCGGGTTGAGGTTGCGTTTGAAGGCCGTGGGGTCGCCGGGGAGCACGCGGCACCACAGGAAGCGGGGGCCGGGCTGGTTACGGATGAAGTCATGGGCATCCGCGATCTGATCGGCCGAGGTGATTTCCTTCACGCTGGGGATGCCCGATCCCTGGGCGATCATACCCAGGTTGGTGCGCTGGGCCGTGTGGCCTTCCTGGCCGCCGGTTTCGCCGTGCGTGCCGTTGTCGATGCAGACGATGGTCAGGTTGGCCGGGGCCTGCGTCGCCACCGTGTTGAGGGAGCCCAAACCCATTTGCAGTTCCCCGTCGCCGGTGATCACGGCGACCTGCTTTTCCGGGGCCGAGAGCGCCATGCCCAGGCCCGTGGCGACGGCCGAGCCCATGCAGCCGGCCATGGTGAACAGGTTGGGGCCGTCGTTGGTCAGCCCGGCGGCATCCTTGGACGAGCCGGCCAGGCCCGAGACGAACAGCCAGTTGTCCTTGTCCGGGAACAGGGGCGCCAGAAGCTCGCGGCGGTCGAGGGTAATCTTGGTCATAGGATCATTTCTCCCACATGCGGCGAGGTTCGCCGCAACCTAGTAATCGGACACAGAGAACACAGAGAATGCACAGAGCGCACAGAGAAGAAAAGCGGCGCCTGTGGCGCGAAGAATATCTCTGTGGTCTCTGTGCATTCTCTGTGCCCTCTGTGTCTCATTAATCAGTCGAAACCGTCCACGGCCCCGCCGGGACGGTCTCAGAATGCCTTCGCACCCAGGAACTTCTGGGTCAGGATCAGGGCCGCGCCCTGATTGTTGCGGAAGGCGGCGTTGATGGCGGCGGTAGCGGCGGCTTCGAGCTCGTCGCGGCGGTCGACGCGGAACACCATGACGCCCATGGCTTCCAAAATCTTATCGACGGCCTGGCCCATGGGGTACTGCCAGGGGTTCTGCTCCCCATAGTCGCCGCGCATGGAGACCATCATCAGGCAGGGGAAATTGCCGCCCTTGGAAAAGCTGAGGTAGTTGGGGCAGTTGCCGACGCCCGACGACTGCATCATCAGGACCGACTTCTTGCCGACCAGATCGGCCCCCGCCGCCATGGCGACGCCCTCTTCCTCGGTGGTCAACAGGACCAGCCGGGTTTCGTTGTCTTCCTCGGCCAGTTCGGCCAGGCGCGCGTTGCCCGCGTCGGGGATATAGGTGAACAGGTCCACGCCCGCGTCCTTGAACTGACGGAATAGAACCTGCGACCATTCATCGTGGGGATGCTTGGACATCTTATGTATTTCCTCCCTAGTCCGGCTTGGGCCGGTTGCGGGCGGTCTCGGCCGCCCGTTCGTGATCATTGTATACAATCACGGCGTTCCGGACGGAACCCCCCTCGTGGCCCGCGCCACCTACCCGGTTTTCGCCCGGCCGCCCCCGCGCTACCATGGGGCATTGATGACATTGAAAGACGGGAGCCCCCCCATGAAACGCCTGTTCGCTGGCCTTACCTTCGCTGGCCTGGCCGTCGCCGCCCTGGCCTTTGCCCTGCCCGCCGCCGTCAGCGCCCATGACACGGGCAAGCTGCACTTCCACGGCGAGCAGCTGGGCCAGACCCCGGGCCATGTCTGTTTCAGCAACTGCATCGAACAGAACGGCACCTCGGCCAAGGCATCCTGCGCCATGCAATGCGGCGTTGCGGGTAATTCGGGATCGGGCATGGGCCAGGGACAGAAGGACTGCGGCGCCCTGTTCAAGCAGTGCCGCAAGGCCTGCGGGTCGGACAAGGCCTGCCAGACCCAGTGCCGCGAAGCCCGCAAGCAGTGCTATTAGGCTAGGGCCGCCCGCGGCCCCGGCCCTATTTGCCGGACAGGATTTCCTTACAGATCACGGCCATCTCGCCCATGGCGGCGTCGTTCAACGGCTGACCGTTGAAGGTCATGGCGCCGGTGTTGATGTTGAAGCGCACGGTGCCGACGTTCAGTTCCATCCCCGCACTTTTCGCCACGGTCTCCCGCGCCGAAAGCGCCGCCGCATCGGCGGCGGTCGAGGCCGAGGCCGCCGTCGCGGCGGCGGTGACGGCGGTCTGATCATCGGCGCCGGAGACATAACCCGCACTTTCGGCCGCGCTGAGCGCCGCTTTGGCGCCCGACAGGGCGGCCGACACATCATTGGCCGAGGCCGCGTTCTGGGTCGCCGTGTAATAGGACTGTGTGGCGGCAAGCCCCGTCTGCGCCGTCTCGGCGGCGGCGGTCGCCGTGGCGGCGGCTTCGGCCAGGGCCGCGTCATTGGGCGCCGCGGCGGCGGCGGTTTCGGCGGCTTCGGCGGCAGCCGCCGCATTGTCGTAGGTGGTCTGGGCGGCGGTCAGGGATTGTGTGGCCGACGACACGGCGGCGTCGGTGGCGGCGGCCGATTTCTCGGCGGCCAGGGCGGCGGCCTTGTCGGCGGCCAATTGATCCTCGGCCCCGCCCAGATAGGCGGTCAGGTCCTTGGTCACGTTGAATTCGAAGACGTCCGGCAACACCATCTTGAAGCCGCCCGACAGATCCGCCGGGGCCACGGCCTTGCCGCGCGCATCGACGCCCGGCTTGTAGGCGACGTCGCCGCTCGGTTGATGGCGGAGCAGCCGGCGGCAGTCCCGTTTCGAGATTCTGGCCTTGGCATCCGCGGGCGCGGCCGCGGGCGCCTGTTCCGAGGTTTGTGGCTGTGCCTGTCCCGGTGACTGCGCCGCGGCGGGGCCGGCCAACAGAACAGCGGCCAGCATCGCCAGGGTGGGCGAACAGGATGGGAATGTCGACGTCGTCATGGCCATGGTTTCGTCCTCGCGATCCCTGCCCCGGTGTCGGTGCCGGTCTTGGTCATTTTGCGCGGCGCCGGTGTGGATTTCGTTAACGGTTCGACCGCCGGACGCGGCGTCCGACACAAGATATATGGGCGTGAATCCAGTAATTTACATCACTGAGCGCTGCCCCATTGAAATTCGAAGCGGCGGCGTTCATGATTGAGTGATAATATTAACCATACCTTCCGTTAGATGCTTGGGAAGGAAAATGGACAAGGGGAGCATCGGTGAACCTCTATATCGCAGGAGCGGCGCTCGGCACGACGGTGTCGGCGGCGGTGACAGCCGTATGGATTCTCGGTCCGGGCGGCTCGATTGACGGCGTGGGCGCGCAATCGGCGGCGCGCATCGGCCAGGTTTATGACATGCAGGTCTCGCCCTATATGGCGCGGGTCGATTACCAGGGCGGATCGTCGGCCCTGGTGCCCATTTCGATCGCCTTCCGGGTCAGCGACAAACAGGCGGGCAACGCCTTCTGCCGCGATCTGGCGCGCGTCCAGATGGAGGTCAAAACCTTCATGCAGGCCAATGTCCGCGGTCCTTTTTCCTGGCCCAACATCGCCGCCGCCGGCCTGGATAAGAAGTTGGCCGACCGCATCAACAGCGCCCTCGGCCGCCACGTGATCGACCGCGTGTTCATGGCCGCCGGCGACCAGGGGGTGGGCGAACGCCCGACCAGTTGCGCCCGCCTGGCCCGCATGTAGGCCGACCCCGCCCCGCCATCGCGTTCGGTCCGGATTTTTCCGATGTATCGGGACATCTCCGGGCGTGACTCACGGATGGGTTCGCGATAGAAGCACCCCATGTCCCAGGCGTCACACAGCGATCTTCACGCGGAAAAAATCCTGATCGTCGATTTCGGCTCCCAGGTGACGCAATTGATTGCGCGCCGGGTGCGGGAATCCGGCGTTTACTGCGAAATTCACCCCTTCAACGCCGTCGACGAAGCCTTCATCCAGGCCTTCGGCCCCAAGGGCGTGATTTTGTCGGGCGGGCCGGCCTCCGTCCATGAGCAAACGACACCCAGGGCGCCCCAGGCCCTGTTCGACACGTCCTCGGCCGTGGGCAGCCTGCCCGTGCTCGGTATTTGTTACGGCGAACAGACCATGGTCGCCCAGACCGGCGGCGAGGTCGAACCCTCCAACCACCGCGAATTCGGCCGCGCCTTCATCGAGGTGACCGAGGACTGCCCCCTGTTCGAGGGCGTCTGGGCCAAGGGCGAGAAGCACCAGGTCTGGATGAGCCACGGCGACAAGATCATCCGCGCACCCGACGGCTTCCGCCCCGTGGCCGTGTCCGACGGCTCGCCCTTTGCCGCCATCGCCCACGACAGCGGGCGCATGTTCGGCGTGCAGTTCCATCCCGAGGTCGTCCACACCCCCGACGGGGCCAAGCTGCTGGCCAATTTCGTGCACAAGATCGCGGGCTGTGCCGGCGACTGGACCATGGCCGCCTTCAAGGACGAAGCGATCCAGAAAGTCCGCGACCAGGTCGGCGACGGCCGGGTGATCTGCGGGCTGTCGGGGGGCGTCGATTCCTCCGTCGTCGCCGTGCTGCTGCACGAAGCGATCGGCGACCAACTGACCTGCGTGTTCGTCGACCACGGCCTGATGCGCGAGGGCGAGGCCGATCAGGTCGTCTCCCTGTTCCGCGACACCTACAACATCCCGCTTGTCCATCGCGACGCCAGCGATCTGTTCCTGGGCGAGCTGGACGGCGTGACCGATCCCGAGATCAAGCGCAAGACAATCGGCAAGCTGTTCATCGACGTGTTCGAAGAAGAAGCCAAGAACGTCGGCGGCGCCAAGTTCCTGGCCCAGGGCACGCTTTATCCCGACGTCATCGAAAGCGTGTCGTTCACGGGCGGCCCGTCGGTCACCATCAAATCCCACCACAACGTGGGCGGCCTGCCGGAACGCATGGACATGGCCTTGGTCGAACCCTTGCGCGAACTGTTCAAGGACGAAGTCCGCGCACTCGGCCGCGAACTGGGCCTACCCGAAACCTTCGTCGGCCGCCACCCCTTCCCCGGGCCGGGCCTGGCGATCCGCATTCCGGGCGCGATCACGCGCGACAAGCTCGACATCCTGCGCAAGGCCGACGTGATCTATCTGGAAGAAATCCGCAATGCCGGGCTGTACGACACCATCTGGCAGGCCTTCGCCGTGCTGCTGCCGGTGCAGACCGTCGGCGTGATGGGCGACGCCCGGACCTATGATTTCGTCTGCGCCCTGCGCGCCGTCACCTCGACCGACGGCATGACCGCGGATTACTTCCCCTTCGACCATGAATTCCTGGGCCGAACGGCCAACCGGATCATCAACGAGGTCAAGGGCATCAACCGCGTCGTCTACGACGTGACCTCCAAGCCCCCCGGCACGATCGAGTGGGAATGATCCGGAATCGCGTCCCGGCGTGATCAACGGCGACGCAACGCCGGGCAGGACCAAGGCGGAGACCCGATGGGCAGTCTCATAAATCGGCTAGATCGCCCGACCATGGCATGGGGCTCGGCCCTGATCGTTGCCTGCGCACCGGCGATTGTCATCTTTCTGTTCAGGGCGGACTTGTTGTGGCTCGAATACCAGCCCGCAACGGTCGGCGAAATCTATGCGCCGCCGCCCAACATTGGTCCGCGCATTATCGGGTTCAACAACGATGGCGGACGTCTGACCGTCAGGACCGAACCGCACACGGACTGCGGCGGCTGGCGGATCACCGGACCAGACGGCATCGTTCGCCAAATTACCGGCCGGTATCCGGTGCTGTCGCTCGTCCAGGGCCGCCATCAATACCGTGTTGCACCAACCGGCTGCACCGACGCCACCGATGCCGCCGAACAGACCTTCGATATCGCCTACGCCCCTGCGGCCAGCGCCGCCGAGGTCATGTTTAGCCATGACATCATCAACCTGTACCGCTCCCCCATGCCGGTCGCGCCCCGCACTGGCCACGCGCTGACTCGCTGGGTCCCCCCGCTTACCGATTATCCGGCGGATGAGGTCCAGCGCGCACGACGTCTTCTGGACGACATGGGCCTGCGCCCCGAAATGTCGTCGCTTGAAAAAATGCGTGCCGTCACCGCCGGCCTGTTGAAACGGGCGAAACCGGGATTGCCGCCGCCGCGCCTGGATGACATGTCGCCCATGCAGGTCATCGAAGCGGCACTTTCCTCCGGCGTTCCCGTGTTCTGTCGTCAGCGCGCCTTGATGAAAGCGTTTCTGTTGAACGTGGCGGGGGTGCCGACCCGGCTTGTCTGGTCGGGAAGAACCTTCGATGACGTCATTCTCAGCAGCCACGCGTTCACAGAAAGTTATGTCGTCGAACAGGGGCGCTGGGCCTATTCGGATCTAAGCCACCGCATTGCCTATATGGCGGCGGCCGACGGCCGGGTTCTGTCCGCTTTGGACGTCCTGACGCTACTCGCTCGGGTTCGTGACGTGCCGGACACTCTGGACTGGAGCGGCTTCATCCCGACGCCAAATACCACCAGCAAAATCCCTAACCGGAACATCATTCGCAGCATGGCCGGCGTTCTGAATGAAAATGCCATGCTGCAGTACTGGGGCGCCCATGACCGCTTCACTCAGCAGATCAACCCCGGGCCGCTGAAGACGATTGAATACCGCCTGCGCCGATACCTTTTTGAACCGACCCTCTACATCGGCCCCGAACGCGGCTATACCTTGCACTGGATGCGCGGTTTGTCCGTACTGACCGCCTTTGCCGCCGTAGTCGCGGCCGGTATCGCTGTTGTTCGGCGACGGTGGCGCAAACGCTAGGGGAACACCTCTTCTGCGTCGTCGCCTCCTCTGCCATCGCGGACCAGTCACCCCCGTCCCGGCCATCCGGACAGAGCCCTTGCCGGAATCCTTGGGCATGACGAGGCAACTCGTTAAAGTGCAGCCATGTCCCGGCTCGAACGCTTCCTCATTCTCGGAATCCTGTTCCTCGGCACCTTTCGGGTGATCCTGGGGATCGCCGTCGGCCCTCAGCCGACGCCGCCCCCCGTCGATGCCGTCTACGGCTGGAACCCCGATCAGTTCACCCGGCGCGGCATCCCCGCCAAGCTGACCCTGATGTCGGACGGGCGCGTACCCGACAGGCTCGCCCTGACCGATACCCAAAAGGCCTTCGTCTATGCGGCGATGATCGACAGCTACGACGGCGTGCTGACCCGCGCCCTTCGCGATTGCCCCGCCGGTATCCACCGAGACATCACGCGCTGGCAGGCCCAGCATGCCGATACCATCGCTGATGCAACGCGGATCCTCGGCCGGCTGACGCCCGGGCGGGAAAACGCCCGCATGGCCCATGACAAGATGCCGCGGGACATTTTCGTAAGCCGACTGTGTCCGACCATCGACCGCTACATCCGCAGCGGCTCTTATGAGCCCCATCCGGAAGCGGTCGACCGCCTGGCCCAAGCGGCCAGCCGCATCCCGCCCCAGTAGGCAAATCCCCTAAATCCATGCGCCCCGGCGCCCGGGCCGTGTCGACGCCGTCGGATGGCGGTCGCCCCGCCGCGAGCCATGCGAATTCGGCATCCCCCGCGCCCACGCCATGCATAAACACAATATATGGATTAAAATTGTCATATGAGCGCCATATTTAGAACACACGACAGCGCTATATACTTAAGGCCTATTGAATATGAGGCCCCGTAAGCGTAGTTATCCACAGGCTCTTGACATAAGAACAAAAAGAGAACATTTTGAAGGGCCAGATTGGAGTTTGCCATGAACGCCCATGCCCAAACCGTTGCCCAACCGAAGCCCCGCTTCGACACCACCAGCGCCCAGCCCGGCCGGGAAACGGTCGAGGTCACCTATTATCCCGTGCTGAAGAACCAGGCACTCGGCCGCCGCATGACGCGGACCTTCGCCGCACGCCGGGGCGAAAACCCCTTCAAGGCCGCCGAACGGGAACTGGCGCGCCGCTACAAGGTGCGCGACTACCTGATCTTCGACGCCCATCTGGCGCAGACCGGGTTCCTCGAGCGGGCTGAAGTCTAGGAAATTCTCTTAAGGATGCGGCGGCAGGTCGGCGTCAGCCGACCTGCTGTTGCGCGATCTTGGCGCGGAACAGGCCGAGAAGTTCGTGCAGTTCCTTGGACAGATTGCCCTGGTGGCCCTTCAGGCCCTGCCGGAACACGGCCTTCATCGCCATGATATGGACGCGGACGACGTCCAGATCGCGGGCCTTCAGGCGCGGCCGCCCGTCCAGATACTTGCACAGGGAATCCCCGACCACGGAGATCAACGGGAAGCCGAAGCTGCCGCCCTGGCCGCGGGCTTCGTGGGTCATGTCGTAAAGCTGCTTGAGCCGCGCCGGATCGGCGCGCCCGGACCGCGAGGTCTCGACAAAGGACTGCCAGAGCTTTTCCAGATCATCCACGGCCCAGCCCTGATACTGCCCGATCAGGTCTTCGGCGGCATTCACCGCCTGCAGGATCGCCTGTTCCATGGACGGCCCGCCGGGGCGGACCTTTTGGCTGATATGCTTCTGCGGCTTGAGGAACCGGGTTTCTGCCATGACTGTGCTTACGCCCCGCCGCGCCGTTCCTTGCCGCGAAATTCGCGCCGCTTGGTCGACCGGCGGTCCGGGCCGAAATATCCGCCCGTGGATTCCACGTACTGGCGCTTGTCCTGCACCGAGGTGACCAGCCGCTTATACAGCGACGCCGCCGAGATCGGCTTGGCCAGGAAGGAATTGATGCCGGCGTCGCGCGCTTCCTCGACCCGCTTCATTTCCGTGTAACCGGTCAGCATGATGATCGGAACGAACCGATTGGGCACGTTGGCCCCCTTTCGGATGCGTTCGACGAACTCCAGCCCCGACACGGGCGCCATGTTCCAATCGGTGATGATCAAATCCGGGTCCAGGCTGACCAGAAGGTCGTAGGCCTCTTCCGCGTCGGACGAGACCGTGACTTCCTTGATCCCGAAACCTTCAAGGAAGGTGCGCACGAGTTCCCGCATATGGAAACTGTCGTCCACCACCAGAACCCGTAATGCGCTGAAGTCGTATCCGTCGCTCATTGATGTTTTATGACCGGCGGATGCCGGGGCGCTTTCCCAACTCGTTTCAAGGTTCATGGGCCACTATCCAAACTTTTGCCCATTAGGGCAATCCTACAGCTTAAGCTGACAAAAACCTGAACACCGAGACACGTTTTCGTGGTGCGCGATCTGACACCTCACCCGACTGCCCCGGCTTATACACGGATTATTCGATGCTCCTTATATGACTTAAGTCGACATCGTTGCTTGCGATCAAGCCGCGCAAACCCAACTATATGGACCGTATAAATTTTCAGGACGACACCGCCCATGCGGCGCGATCACGCGGACCCCGCCAACAGCCCCCGCCGGAACGACTGGCAAACCATCAAAACCCTGGCCCCCTACCTATGGCCGGCCGGGGAATCAGGACTGCGCCTGCGCGTGGTGCTGGCCATGATCTTTCTGGCGGCCGCGAAAGGGGCCAGCGTCGCCGTCCCCTATGTCTACAAGCAGGCAATCGACGCGTTGGATGCGAACCAGGGCGCCTTGGTCGCCGTGCCGGTCATGATCCTGGTCGCCTATGGCGTCGCCCGCGTGCTGGCCCAGGCCTTGGGCGAATTGCGCGACGCCGTGTTCGCCAAGGTCGCCCAGCGCGCCATCCGCCAGGCCGGGCTCAAGACCTTTCGGCATCTGCATCGGCTCAGCCTGCGCTTCCACCTGGACCGCAAGACCGGCGGCGTCAGCCGCGCCGTGGAACGCGGCACCAAGGGCATCGAATTCCTGCTCCGCTTCATGCTGTTCAATGTTGTCCCGACCCTGGTCGAGGTGGTCCTGACCTGCGGCATCCTGTGGTACCTGTTCGGCGTCTGGATGGCCCTGGTCGCCTTCCTGACCATCGGCATCTACATCTTCTGGACGCTGGCCGTCACAGAATGGCGCATCCAGTTCCGCCGCACCATGAACGCCACCGACAACGAGGCCAACACCAAGGCCATCGACAGCCTGCTGAACTTCGAAACGGTGAAGTATTTCGGCAACGAGGATCATGAATCCCGACGCTTCGACATGGCGCTGGCGCGCTACGAGGACGCGGCGGTCAAGTCCAACACCTCCCTGGCGCTCCTCAACATCGGCCAGGGTGCGATCATCGCCATCGGCCTGACCGCGATCATGTGGATGGCGGCGGACGGCGTGGTCGCCGGCACCATGACCCTGGGTGATTTCGCCATGGTCAACGCCTACCTGATTCAATTGTACATGCCGCTTAATTTCCTGGGTTTCGTCTACCGCGAGATCAAACAATCGCTGATCGACATGGAACAGATGTTCCGCCTGCTCGATGAAAACCCCGAGGTCGCGGACACACCCGGCGCCAAACCCCTCAAGATCACCGGCGGCGAACTGCGGTTCGAGAACGTGTCCTTCGCCTACGATGCCCGGCGCGAGGTCCTGCACGACATTTCCTTTACCGTGCCGGCGGGCAAGACCGTCGCCATCGTTGGCCCGTCCGGTTCCGGCAAGTCGACCATCTCGCGCCTGCTGTTCCGCTTCTATGACGTGTCCGGCGGGCGCATCACCATCGACGGCCAAGACGTCCGCGACCTGACCCAGGTGTCCCTGCGCGCCGCCATCGGCATGGTCCCGCAGGACACGGTGCTGTTCAACGACACGGTGTTCTACAACATCGCCTACGGTCGGCCCGGCGCCAGCCCGGCCGAGGTCGAAGGGGCGGCCCGCACCGCCCAGATCCACGACTTCATCATGGCCCTGCCCGACGGCTATCAGTCAACGGTCGGGGAGCGGGGACTGAAGCTGTCCGGCGGCGAGAAGCAGCGCGTGGCGATCGCCCGCACGGTGCTGAAGGCGCCGGCCATCCTGATCTTCGACGAAGCGACCTCGGCCCTCGACTCGCGCACGGAACAGGACATCGTGAAGGCCCTGAAGGCCGTGTCGAAGAACCGAACCACGGTCACCGTGGCGCACCGCCTGTCGACCGTGGTTGACGCCGACGAAATCCTGGTGCTGGAAACCGGGCGCATCGTCGAACGCGGCAGCCACCCGGATCTTTTGCAGAAGAACGGTCGCTACGCCGATATGTGGGCCCGCCAGCAGCAGCAGGAAAAAGCCCGCGAAGCCCTGGCCGATAATGATACGGGCATCAGCGTGCGCGCCGCCGCCGAAAGCCCCGAGACGACCTAAGCGATGACGCGGCGCCAATGGTTCGGCGGAAGCCGAAGGATTGGCCCTTTCTTCCCCGCCTCTTCCCCGCTAAATCTTTCCACACCTTCCCCCACCAAGACGGAACACCATGGGCACGTTGGAATTGATGATCCTGGCCGGCGCGCTGGCCGGCGGCTTCGTGTCGGGGCTCACCGGGTTCGGCACGGGCCTGACGGCGCTGGCGGTCTGGCTGATCGTGATCGATCCCGTGATCGCAGCGCCCTTGGTCGTTATCTGCTCGCTCATTTCCCAGTTCATGACCCTGCCCGCGATTTGGCATGCCATTTCCTGGCCGCGCGTTCTGCCGTTCATCGTCGGCGGCGTGCTCGGCGTACCGCTCGGCACCTGGATCCTGCCTCAGGTCTCGGTCGAGGGATTCAAGCTGTTCTTCGCCGTGTTCCTGGTTCTCTATTGCGGGTTCACCCTGGCCCAGCGCGCCGCACCCAAACTCGCCTGGGGCGGCAAGCTGGCCAACGCCATCGTCGGCCTGGGCGGCGGGGTGTTGGGCGGGTTGACCGGCCTGTCCGGTCCTCTGCCGACGATCTGGGCGACCCTGCGCGGCTGGTCCAAGGACGAAAAGCGCGGCGTGTTCCAGGGCTACAACACGGCCATCCTGCTGCTGGCGGCAAGCAGCCAGGCAATCGGCGGCTTCATGACGCTGGAGGTCGGGCGTATTGCCCTGATCGCCTTCCCGGCAACGGTCGCGGGCTCCTGGATCGGGCGAAAAATCTACAGCCGGCTGGGAGACAGCGCCTTCAACCGGATTGTCCTGGCGCTGTTGATGTTTTCCGGCATTTCCATGATCGTCAGCATCATCTGGACGCCCTGAGAAACTCCAATCGCGTCCGGCGAGCAAGCCGTTCAGTCGGCAGCCGGTTTTTCGAGGTTCTCCAGATCATCGGCATCCAACTGGCACCCGATTTGGAGCGCCGCGATGACGTGCCGATCCGGCGCGTCGTCACCATCCAATCGAAGAAAAACGCCTTCGAAGAACGTCCGTTCCGAACGGTCGACGTATCCAAGGTTACCGATCAGCCTGACCGGACGTTCCGATGATATGACCCGGCTGTAGATACCCAGGGTATTGCGGATGCCGGACGGCGAATAGCATTCGGAAACCTTCTTTCCGCTGCAATCAATTCCGTACAAGTCCGTGAGCCGCGTGCCCCAGTAACGACAGACAAAATCGTTTTCACCCGGGATGACATCGCGCACGCAGATACAGGGGGCGACGTCATAGATATCCATCAGCGTGATGTCACGCCACCTCGGCCGCGGCCGCTCGCCGCGTTTCTCGGCCCAATAACGATACATCTTTTGCGTGTTGCGAAATCGAAAATCATCCGACTCTGCCACATGCATCTTGATCCCTGCCAGCAGGGTTGGGTTCGTTTTCACCGTTCTCGATCCGCTGTTTTATTTATTTTAAAACATTCTGGCCGGGAATTAGACCAATTCAAAGCATTTGGCCAGATACCCGTTTAAATTGCAACGGAACGATTGAATGGCGTGTCACCGTCCTCAGGGCGGCGGCGGGCCGAAGCGGCCGCCGGGCCGCCCGGGAATTAGGTCCTCGCGGCGCAGATCAGCAGCACCCCGATCGCCGGGGCAACGGCAGGCGAACAGAGCCGCCGGAGGGTCACGTCACCTCGTCCCGCGCGATCCAGCCGCCACCGAGCACGCGTTCGCCCTGATAGAACACGCAAGCCTGCCCGGGGGCGACGCTGTTCTGAGGGGTATCGAATGCCACGGAAGCCGTATCGTCGCCGGTGCCGAACAGGGTTGCCGGCACGGGCTTGAACATGGACCTGATCTTAACCTCGACCCGATGCACCTTGGCGCGCAAGGGACCGTCGCCCAGCCAGTTGACCTCGTGCACGGTCAGGCTCTCGCGGCCCAAGGCCGCCTTGGGGCCAACAATGACGCGGCGGGTTTCCGGCTCCAGCTTCAGGACGTAAAGAGGTTCCCCCGTTCCGCCGATGCCGATGCCCTTTCGCTGGCCGACCGTGAAATGAATGATGCCGTCGTGACGCCCCAGCACCTTGCCTGCCTGGTCGACAATGTCGCCGGGGTCATGGGCTTCGGGGCGCAGACGTTCGACAATGCGCGCATAATTGCCGTCGGGCACGAAACAGATGTCCATGCTTTCCGGCTTGTCGGCAACGGCCAGCCCCAGGCGCGCCGCATGGGCGCGGGTTTCCGCCTTGTCCATGGCGCCCAGGGGAAAGCGCAGGAAATCCAGCTGTGCACCCGTGGTCGCGAACAGGAAGTAGCTTTGGTCTTTGGAGGCGTCGGCGGCGCGGTGAAGTTCCGAGCCCTTGGCACCCTCGACCCGGCGCACGTAATGGCCCGTCACCAGGGCGTCGGCGCCCAATTCACGGGCCTGGCCCAGCATGTCCTTGAACTTCACGGTCTGATTGCAGCGCACGCAGGGAATGGGCGTTTCGCCGCGCAGATAGGTATCGGCGAAGTCGTCGATCACCTGATCCTTGAACCGGCTTTCGTAATTGAGCACGTAATGGGGAAACCCCAATTGGTCCGCGACCCGGCGGGCATCGAAGATGTCCTTGCCGGCGCAGCAGGTCTTCTGCCCCGGGCTTGGTTCGCCCTGATCGTAAAGCTGCATGGTCATGCCGACCACGTCGTACCCCGCTTCCTTGACCAAGGCAGCCGCAGTCGAACTGTCGACACCGCCGGACATGGCGACGACGACACGGCTGTCCTTGGGATTCTTTCCCAGGCCCAGATCGATCACAGGGGTGCTCATGGGGCGGAATATAGGGCTTTCCCCGGACGACGCAAGGCACGCGGCCTCAGGCGCTATGCCGCCGGCGGCTTCTGCTGCGCCTTCGCGTCCGCGGCCGCATCGTCGGCGGCCCCCAATTCGTCGAGGGTTTTCAGCGTCACCGAGCGAAAATCGCGGCGGTACAGCACCAGCAGCACCCAGACCGTCGTCATGAACAGCAAAACCGGGTGGATGAACCAGGGCAACAGCGCCAGCGCGAAATAGTAAGACCGGAGCCCCCGATTGAAGTTGTCCTGGGCGCGGGACAGGATCGTCGCCGCGCGGGGCGGAAACTGGGCCGTGATGGCGGCATCGCATTGTCCCGCCTGGGGCGCGGCGCCAATCATCACCAGGGTGTAATTGAACTGGCGCAGGCACCAGGCGAATTTGAAAAACGCATAAACGAACACCAGCACCAGGATGAACACGCGGAATTCCATCAGCCGCCGGGACGCCGGCTGGGCCATGGACACGTCGTGGATGATGACGCGCAGATCCTCGATCTGACCCAACAACGCCACGATCCCGGCCAGAACCAGCAATGTGGTGGAAATGAACAGGCTGCCCGAACGGATGTAGGAATTGACGATCTGCACATCGGGCATACGGTTCTCCCGCTCCAACATGCGTTCCATCCAGCGCAGGCGGTAATCATGCAGCACCACCGCCATGGGCCGCTTTCCCCAGGCGATCTTATCGGCCAGCGCCGTGTACAGGATGGCACCGGCCAGGAACCAGGCCAGGGCCAGCCCGTCCAACAGCGGGATCGAGGTGTTGAACAACATGATTTCGCTTAGCGACATTTGACCCTCTCTTCGCCCGGAACAGCGATCTGCATTATCGGTTTATGTCATTTGAACGGCAAATAGACTACACGCGAATTTCGCCCTAAGCTGACCTAAGAGGCGATCATGCAAGGGAAAAAAGAACTGCGGAGCCTAACGAAAAGCGCGCTGATCGACAGGGTCGAGGCCTTGGAGAGCGAACTTTCGCGGCTTCGCGACCGTGCCAACTCACAGACCATTCCCATGCCCGCGGCGGATGGTCTCACCGATCATACCGTGCGCTCCCTGATCGATGCCCTGGGACGGGTCGACGATGGGTTCGTGGTCTACGATGCCGAGGATCGCCTGGTTTTCGCCAACGCGGCCTACCTCCGGCACCTGCCGGACGACCTGAAGACGCTCTACGTGCCCGGTGCCGAATTCAAGGACCTGCTGCGGGCCCATACGGACCGCGGCCTGATCGATCAGGCAATCGGCCGGGAAGAGGAATTCATCCGCATCCGCCTGGATCGTCACCGCAACGCCATGGGCATGACAGCCCACAGGTTTGCCGATGGCATTTGGTACGAAGTCATGGAGTACCGCCTGCAGGACGGCGGCATTCTGTCCATTCGCCGCGACGTCAGCGAATGGGTTTCCATGACCGATGCGCTGCGTGAGAACGAGGAACGGTTCCGCGATTTCGCCGAAGCCTCGCAGGACTGGTTGTGGGAAATGGATGAGAACCTGCGGTTCTCCTATTTTTCCGACCGCTTCTATTGGGCATCGGGCGTGCGCCCGGAACAACTATTGGGCCGCTCGCGCCGGGAATCTCTATGGGACAACCCCGACGAAGAACCGTGGAAAAGCCATATCGCGGACCTGGAGGCCCACCGATCGTTCCGCGATTTCATCCATTCCCGCGTCCGCCCCGACGGCGAGATCAACTATCTCGCCATCAGCGGCAAACCCGTCTACGACAAGGACGGCACCTTCAAGGGATACCGCGGCACGGGCCGCAATATCACCAAGCAGTGGCGCGCCGAACGGGACCTTGCCCGGGCCAAGGAAGCCGCCGAACGCGCCAATCGCGCCAAGACCGAATTCCTTGCCAATATGAGCCACGAATTCCGCACCCCGCTGAACTCGATCATCGGCTATTCGGAACTCATCGGCATGGGCACCTTGGGCCCTCTGGGCAACCAGAAATACGCCGAGTACGTCGCCAACATCCAGCGATCGGGCCGTCACATGCTGGAGTTGATCAACGACGTGTTGGACATTTCGTTGATCGAAGCCGGCGAGGTCCAGTTCCAGGAGGAAATCTTCGACATCGGCGCCGCGATCCAGGCCTGCGTCACCCTGATGGAGGAAGAGGCCAAGAAAGCTGAACTCGCCCTGGAATCGCATCTCGTGGCGACACCGCCGTTCATCGGCGACGAACGGCGACTGCGTCAGATCGTCATCAACTTGATGTCGAATTCGATCAAGTTCACGCCCGATGGCGGGACCGTGCGGGTGGACCTTGAGAAGACAGCCGACGGCGGCATTCTCGTCCGCATATCGGACACGGGGATCGGCATCGCCAAAAAGGATTGGCAAAAGGTCCTGAGCCCCTTCGGCCAAGCAGAAGGCCCCTTCACGCGACGGTTCAAGGGCGTCGGATTGGGTCTGCCGTTGGTCAAGAACCTGACGGAACTGCACGACGGGACATTGGAGTTGGACAGCACGCCCGGCAAGGGCACGGCGGTCACCGTCCGCTTTCCGCCGACGCGGCTTCAGGTCATGGAAAGCAGCTGACGACCGGCGCGTCGGCCGGGGTCAGTCCCGCTCGTCGAGCCAGGCCATCTGAATGGCCTCCAGGACTTTTTCATTGGATTTTTGCGGATCGTCCTCGAAGCCGGGCAACTCCTGAACCCATTTCCACAGGTCCGTGAACCGCAGGTTGACCACATCCGCATCGGGATGGGCTTCTTCCAATTCGATGGCGATATCGACGGTGTCGCTCCAACGCAGTCCCATCGGACCCTCCTTGAGTTCAGATCAGACTTTCCGGTCGACCATCATGTTGCGGGTCGCCTTCGGCAGGGACACCTTGAGGCCATCCAGTTCCTCGCTCATGACGATCTGGCAGCCAAGCCGCGAGGTATGAGTCAGCCCAAACGCAAGGTCGAGCATGTCTTCCTCGTTCTCGCTGGGTTCATCCAGCTTGTCGAAGTCGTTCGGGTCGACAATCACATGGCAGGTCGAACAGGCGAGCGAGCCTTCGCAGGCCCCTTCCAGATCGATGCCGTTGCGGTGCGCGACCTCAAGGACGGACAGGCCCTCCGGCGCATCAACTTCCTTGGGCGTGCCATCGGGCAGCACGAAGGTCATCTTGAACATTTTGGTCATGGTTTTTTGTTCCTCGTTCCGTCAGTCGCCGACGTCGGCGGACTTGTGCGCATGGTTGTAATCGCGCACCACTCCGTCCCGTTCGTGGGCGGCCTCATCCAGGCGGTCGACGTCGACGCCGCGCAGGGCCGCGCGAATGCCGCGGTCCATGCGTTTCTCGGCGAACGACCGGGTGCCTTCTTCCAATTTCTCGACCGCGTCATTGATGGCATCGCGGTCGTCGCCGGCGATGGCCGCCTCTGCGGCCGATAAAAGTGCTGATATCTGTTCGCGTTCGCCGTCTTCCAACAGGTCCCCGTCGACGTCCATCGCGGCCTTGACCGCACCCACGGCACGGCCCGCCTCGACCCGCGCTTCGGCGATCAGACGCTGGGTCATGTCTTCCTTGGCGTGCTTCATGCTGTCGTACAGCATCTGCGACATTTCGTCTTCGGACAGGCCATAGGACGGTTTGACCTCGATGCTTTGCTCGATGCCGGTGGTTTCCTCCCGCGCACTGACCGTCATCAGACCGTCGGCATCCACCGCATAGGTCACGCGGATGCGCGCCGCGCCCGCCACCATCGGCGGAATCCCACGCAGGGTGAAGCGCGCCAGAGACCGGTTCTGGTCGACCATTTCCCGCTCGCCCTGGACCACATGCACGGCCATGGCGGTCTGACCGTCCTGATAGGTCGTGAATTCCTGGGCCTTGGCCACGGGGATCGGCGTGTTGCGGGGGATGATCTTTTCCGTCAGCCCGCCCATGGTCTCGATGCCGAGCGACAGCGGCGTGACGTCCAGCAACAGGGTGTCCGAGCCGATGGTCAGGGCTTCGGCCTGCAAGGCCGCACCCACGGCGACAACCTCGTCCGGATCGATATCGGCCAAGGGCTCATGCCCGAACAATTCGGCGACCTTGCGACGGACCAGGGGAACGCGGGTCGAACCACCGACCAGGACCACGCCCTTGACCTCGTCCGGCGTGATATCGGCGTCGTCCAACACGTCCTCGCAGATGCGCAGCGTGCGCGCCACCAGGGGCTCGATCAGGGCTTCGAAGGCGGCGCGGTCGAGACTGAAGGACTGCTCCTCTCCTCCCAGTTCCATCGCCCAGGTACCGTTTTCCGCATCACTCAGGTCTTCCTTGACCTGGCGGGCGATGGCGATGGCCTGTTTGACGGCGCCCGCGCCCGGCGTCGAGCCGGTCCAATCCTTCAGGAAATGCTCGGCGATGGCATGGTCGAAATCGTCGCCGCCCAGTGCCGCGTCGCCGCTTGTGGCAAGCACCTGGAACACGCCCTTTTCCATGCGCAGCAGCGATATATCGAACGTGCCGCCGCCCAGGTCATAGACGGCGTAAAGACCTTCGGCCTCCTTATCCAGCCCGTAGGCCAGCGCCGCCGCCGTGGGCTCGTTAACCAAGCGCAGAACCTCCAGCCCGGCCAGTCTGGCCGCGTCCTTGGTCGCCGTGCGCGCGGCATCATCGAAATAGGCCGGCACGGTAATGACCGCACGGGTCACCTCCCGGTCCAGCACCTGTTCGGCCCGTTCCTTCAACGCCGTCAGAATATGGCTGGAAATCTCCACGGGCGTCAGCTTGCGGCCGCCGACATTGATCCGCACCATGGCGGAGCCGCCTTCTTCCGCCGGCTCGACGGCGAAGGGCAGATGACCGGCCACTTCCTTGATGTCGTCGATGCCGCGCCCCATCAGGCGCTTGATGGAACTGACGACGCTGTCCGGGCGCATGGCGATCAGGCTTTTGGCCAGCCCGCCGACGATGGGCGAGCCATCGGGCGCATAGGCCACGACGGACGGCACCAGGGCCTGCCCGTCTTCGTCGCGCAGCACTTCGGCCTTGCCGTCGATGGATGCGGCGGTCACGGAATTGGTGGTGCCCAGGTCGATGCCAATGGCGACATTGGCGTCGCCTTCATGGGGAGCCGGCGTTTCGCCGGGCTCATGGATTTGCAGCAATGCCATGGCTCAGCCCCTTCCCCGCAGTTCGGCGCGGCGAAAGCGCGTTTCGTCGGCCAGCTTGCGCAGGTACTTGAGACGCGTAATCAGGGCCGCGGCCTGGTCCAGGTCGTCGGCGGCGAAGGCGTCCGCAAGCTCGCTTTCACAGTTCGCGATCTCGCCCTGGGCGCGCTTGGTGACAGCAGCCACGTCCTCGGCGGATTCCGCCTCGGCCAGGGCTTCGCGCATTTCCATGGCTTCCATCAGAATCATCGGGTCGACCGGCGCGTTGCCCTCTTCCATCAACACGTCCCGACCCATCAGGCCGGCCAGATAGGCCGCGCGCGCCAGCGGGTCCTTCAAGGTTTCATAGGCATCGTTGAGGCTGGTCGCCTGTTGTTGGCTCAGGGTCTTCTCCTTGGGCGTACGGGTGGCGAAACGGTCGGGGTGCAGAAGACGCTGCATCCGGAAATAGGATTTTTCGAGCGCCGCCGTGTCGATCTCGAACTGGCGCGGCAAGCCCAGGCGCTGGAAATGATCGGCCTGTCCCGGCGGCTGCACGGCTTGGCAGCTCGCGCAGAAGGGCTCACCCACCGCCACCGGCCCCTGACAGGACCAGCAGGCCTGGACGATCCGTTCTTCAGGGCCTTGCTTGGGATCAAGTCGGGCCGCGCCGTCTGCTCTCGCCTGCACCAGCGTCACATTCCTTTTTGCCGATAATTCTGAATTGGCGTCCATGCACCGGGGTGATGTCCCGGGCGGGCGATCACACGTGGAACGACTCGCCGCAGCCGCAGCGCCCCTTTTCGTTCGGGTTCTCGAAGGTAAAGCCGGATTCCAGCTTGTCCTCCACAAAGTCCATCTGAGTCCCGATGATGAACATGGTCGCCTTCGGGTCGATGAAAACGCGCACACCCTTGTCCTCGACGACTTCGTCGAACTCGTTCTTATCATCCGCGAATTCGAGGGTATAGGACATGCCCGAACAGCCCTTCGTCCGGATGCCGATGCGCACACCGGCCGACGGTTTGCCACGGCTGGCCAGGAGCGCCTTCACGCGCTCGGCGGCCTGATCCGTGATGGTCATCATTTGCGGTCGTTCACTCATGGTCGCCTACTTCTTTCTGGGCCACTTCCTTAACCCCGCCGGCGCACAGGGGACAAGTCCCCCCTGCCGTTCCGGCGGATCGGATTAAGCGCCCTTCTTGGTCTTGTAGTCGGAGATCGCCGCCTTGATGGCGTCTTCCGCCAGCACGGAGCAGTGGATCTTCACCGGCGGCAGCGCCAGTTCTTCGGCGATCTGGGTGTTCTTGATCGAACCGGCTTCCTCGATGGTTTTGCCCTTCACCCATTCGGTGATGAGCGAGGACGAGGCGATCGCCGATCCGCAGCCGAAGGTCTTGAACTTGGCGTCTTCGATGATGCCGTCCTCCGAGACCTTGATCTGCAGCTTCATGACGTCGCCGCAGGCGGGCGCACCCACCAGACCGGTGCCGACGCTGGCATCGTTCTTGTCGAGGGAGCCGACGTTGCGCGGCTTTTCGTAATGGTCGATGACTTTTTCGCTGTAGGCCATTTTATAGTCTCCTGTTCCTAAGAACTTATTCTAGTTGGTTATTGTGGTCGTTTCGGGGCGGATCAATGTTCCGCCCATTCGATGGAGGAGATGTCGATCCCCTCGTTGTGCATGTCCCAAAGCGGGCTCATTTCGCGCAGGCGTTCGACCTCGCGGATGATGCATTCGACGGCTTCGTCGACTTCCTCTTCGGTCGTGAAGCGGCCAATACCGATACGCAGCGAGGTATGGGCCATTTCGACCTCGACACCCAGGGCGCGCAGCACATAGCTGGGCTCCAGCGACGCCGACGTACAGGCCGAGCCTGACGACACGGCCAGGTCCTTGATCCCCATCATCAGGCCCTCGCCCTCGACGAAGGCGAAGGAGATGTTCAGGTTGCCGGGGATGCGCTGATCCATGTCGCCGTTCAGGTAGACTTCGGGCAGGCGGCCGACGATCGATTGATACATGCGATCCCGCAGGCGGCGCAGGCGTTCGTTCTCCGCCCCCATTTCCTTCTCCGCGATCGCGCAGGCTTCGCCCAGGCCGACGCAGAGCGGCGTCGGCAGGGTGCCGGACCGCATGCCGCGTTCCTGGCCGCCACCGTTGATCATGGGAACCAGGCGGACCCGCGGACGACGGCGCACGTAAAGGGCACCAATGCCCATGGGGCCGTAGATCTTGTGGCCGGAGATCGACATCAGGTCGATCTTCATGTCTTCGACGTCGAGCGGAATCTTACCCACCGCCTGGGCGCAGTCGGTGTGGAAGAAGGCTCCCTTCTCGCGGCAGATGGCGCCGATTTCCTTCAAGGGCTGGATCACGCCGATTTCGTTGTTCACGCCCATGACGGAAACGATGGACGTGTTGTCGGTGACCGTTTCGCGCAACAGGTCAAGGTCGATCAGGCCGTTTTCCTTGACCGGCAGATAAGTGACCTCGAAGCCTTCCTGTTCCAGGTGGCGGCAGCTGTCGAGCACGCATTTATGCTCGGTCACCACGGTCACGATGTGATTGCGCTTGTCCTTGTAGAAATGGGCAACACCCTTGATCGCCAGGTTGTTCGATTCCGTGGCGCCTGAGGTAAAGATCACTTCCTTCGGATTGGCGCCGATGATCGAGGCGACCTGCTCGCGGGCAATCTCGACCGCGTCTTCCGCTTCCCAGCCATAGAAATGGCTGCGCGAATGGGGGTTGCCGAATTGTTCAGAGAAAAACGGCAGCATCTTTTCCATCACCCGCGGATCGGTCGGCGTCGTCGCCTGATAATCCAGATAGATGGGTGCCTTCCGGTTCTGCAACGTGTGCGGAAGTTCGTTCTTTTGTTGTGCTGTCATGGCGCTCATTGCGTCAAATCCTTCCAGGGGTCGTCGTCTTTGTTACTGCGTCAGGCAGCCAGGCTGCCCCCGCCGATCCGGGCATGAAGCCCCTTCCAAGCGGCGGTGAATGTGTCGATATCGTCTGCGGTCGTGGTCCATCCCAGGCTGACCCGGATGGCTGATTTCAAATCGTCCTCGTCAACGCCCATGGCCGCCAGCACGTGGCTGGGGGCCACCTTGCCGGACGAACAGGCCGCCCCGGCGCTGACCGCGATGCCGTCCAGGTCAAAGGCCATGACCTGGGTTTCCGACGACACGCCCGGCATGGCTAGGCAGCTTGTCGTCGCAAGGCGGTCGCGATCCTTGGCGAAAATCTTTGCGTCCGGTGCGGCGGCCGTGATCTCGGCCTCCATGCGGTCGCGCAAAGCGGCCAGGCCCTGCAGGCGGTCCAGGTCGGCCTTGGCCGCCTCGGCCGCGCGGCCGAAGCCGGCAATACCCGGCACGTTTTCCGTGCCGCCCCGGCGCGAGCGTTCCTGCCCGCCGCCGCGGATTGCCGCCGTCGCCTGATGGCCGGGGGCGACGATCAGCGCGCCGACGCCCGGCGGGCCGCCGATCTTATGCGCCGACAAGGTCATCATCTGCGCACCCAGGGCCGGGAAATCGATGGCCAGCTTACCCGCCGCCTGAACCGCGTCGCAATGGAACACGGCGTCATATTCCGCGGCCAATTCGGCGATCCGGTCGACCGGCTGGATCACCCCGGTTTCGTTGTTGGCCAGCATGACCGAGACCAGGGCGCGGCCGCCTTCGACCCGGTTGAGGGCGTCCTTCAGGCAGGTATT
Source organism: Rhodospirillaceae bacterium (assembly GCA_002706405.1). Taxonomy (GTDB): domain Bacteria; phylum Pseudomonadota; class Alphaproteobacteria; order Rhodospirillales; family Casp-alpha2; genus UBA1479. Next base: position 27,941 of record PALN01000013.1, read on the forward strand.
CAATTCCGCCAGATCGACCACTCCGTCACCGTCGACGGGCACCTGGATCACGTTGTCCGTACCGTCCAGCACCGACACATGTTCCACCGCCGAGGCGAACACGGGGCCGTCGGCCCCACCCCGGGGCGCGTTGGCCAAGGCAAGGTTGTTGGCCTCCGTCCCGCCGGAGGTAAAGATCACGTCCTCGGCCCGGCCCCCGACCAGCGCGGCGACCTGTTCGCGCGCATCCTCGACCAGCATGCGCGCCCGGCGCCCGGCGCCATGGACCGACGACGGATTGCCCGTCGCGGTCAGCGCCGCGGCCACGGCCTCGGCCGCTTCGGGCCGGACCGGCGTGGTCGCGTTATGGTCGAGATAGATGGTCATCGGGGTCTCGGACTCGTTCTTCCTACTGGTTTCCTATTGGGCCGCGACGGTCGCGGCGCTGTTGCGTTCCTGTTCCTGCTGATACAGGCGGCCGGAGGTGCCCAGCACCTTCTTGTCGACCACGTCTTCCAACGACACGGACGACAGATACAGATAGATCTGGTTGCCCAGTTCTTCCCACAGGTCGTGGGTCAGGCAGCGCGCCCGGTCGGCCTGGCAGCCCGTGGGCTGGCCCGGCGTGCAGCGCGTGGTCTGGATCGGCTCGTCCACGGCCATGATGATGTCGGCGACGCGTGTTTCGGCCGGCCCGTAAGCCAGCAAATAACCGCCGCCCGGGCCGCGCACGCTCTTGACCAAACCGGCCTTGCGCAGCTTGCCGAACAACTGCTCCAGATAGGACAGGGAAATGTCCTGCCGGTCGGCCACGTCGGCCAGCGCCACGGGCTTCGCCGACGCATTGGCGGCGAGATCAACCATGGCCATCACGGCATATCGGCCTTTTGTACTAAGTTTCACGTTCCATCTCCTTCAAAGGTCGCGCCGAGTGCAGCGTATCCACGCGCGACGTCAATCACATTCCCTGCTACTTGTCCCCGGCAGCGGCCTTGGGCCGCATGCCTCGGCCAGGTTTCTTGCCCGCGTCTTCGTCCTGCGCGGCTTTCTCGTGTTCTTCCAGTTCGGCGACCCGGTCCATCAGCACCCCCAGCTGCGAACGCAGGTTTTCGATGGTCTGCATGACCGGATCCTGACCGTCGGTCGGCGTACCGTAGGCCTGGAACGCCTTGGCCCGCTCCTTGTTCTTGGGCAGAGCTACCTGGGCCGGGTTGCCGACGGCGGTAACGCCCGGCGGCACGTCCTTGGTCACGACCGCATTGGCGCCGACCCGCGACTGCCGGCCGATGGTGATCGGGCCCAGGATCGCCGCACCACAGCCGATGATGACCCCGTCATCGACCGTCGGATGGCGTTTCTGGCCGCGCTGGCTGTCCGCATCCACGGAAGGCGCCACACCGCCCAAGGTCACCTGATGATAGATCGTCACATCGTCGCCGATCACGGCGGTTTCGCCGATCACCACGCCGCCGCCATGGTCGATGACCAAACGCCGGCCGATTTGCGCGCCCGGGTGGATTTCAATCAGTGTCACCCAGCGCGCGAAATTGGAAATCAGCCGCGCGACGAAGAACAATTTATGCCCCCACAGCCAGTGCGCGATACGGTGCCAGGCAACCGCGTGGAAGCCCGGGTAGGTGAAGATAATGGCCAGCGGCCCCTTAGCCGCCGGGTCACGCTCCTGAAAGGCGCGGATATCTTCTTGAATATTCTTGAAAATCATGGGCTTCACACTATGTTATCGGGGCTTTCCGCAAGGCGCGATCACGCGCCCCTGGGCCGCCCAGGCGTCGATACCCGGAATATAAGATGCCCGACTAATTCTATCAAGTATTTCCAGGCAATCGGCGGCTTAGTTAAGGCTGCGTGCACATTAAGCCAGACCCTGGCGCTCGGATATTAACCGGAAGAACCCGCTTCAAGGACGTACATCACCCATGCCAGAAGTCATTTTCAACGGGCCTGAAGGCCGCATCGAAGGCCGCTATCACCACGCCAACGACCCCAATGCGCCGGTCGCCCTGCTGCTCCACCCCCATCCGGAATACGGCGGGACCATGAACAACCGGGTCGTCTATGCCATGTATCAGGCCTTCGTGAAGCGCGGATTCTCGACCCTGCGCTTCAACTTCCGCGGTGTCGGCCGGTCTCAGGGCAAGTTCGACAACGGCCAGGGTGAATTGAGCGACGCCGCCACGGCGCTCGACTGGATGCAGGGCCACAATCCCAATGCCTCGACCTGCTGGATCGCCGGATTCTCCTTCGGCGCCTGGGTCGCCATGCAACTGATGATGCGCCGGCCGGAAATCTCGGGCTTCATCTCCGCCTCGCCGCCGGCCTCGATCTATGATTTCTCGTTCCTCGCCCCCTGCCCGGCGTCGGGCCTGCTGGTCCATGGCAAGGCCGACGAGGTCGTGCCCGTAGGCTCGGTCGACAAACTGGTGGAAAAGCTTTCGGCGCAGAAGAACATCGAGATCGACTACCGTACCGTCGACAAGTGCGACCATTACTTCTCGGAACATCTCGACACGCTTCTGAAGCATGTCGAGGGTTACCTGGACAAGCGCATGGTGGAAAAGGCGGCCTAGCCGCTTCTCGTTTATTCCTTGAAGGAATACAGGCGGCCGCCTGAAACCGGCTCGCCAACCCCCGTGGTGCCCGGATAGGTCAGCGCCAGACCTTTCAGCGCGCGCACGGCCAGGAAGGCAAAGGCCTCCGCCTCGAGCGCGTCGCCGCTCCATCCCACGTCCTCGACCGGCAGAACCTCGACCCCCAGTGCGCGGCGCAGGCCCTGCATGATGGCCGCGTTGTGCCGTCCGCCGCCGGTCACCAGCCAACGTGTCACCGGGACGGGGAAGAACAGCGCGGCGCGGGCCACGGCGGCGACCGTGAAAGCCGCCAGCGTCGCCGCCCCGGCCGCGACCGAGAGCCCCTGAACGGGGCCCAGGCCGAAAGCGCCTCGATCCAGGGACTTGGGCGGCAGCATTTCAAAATAATCGTGGTTCATCAATGTACTGAGAGCATGTTGATCGACCGTTCCCCGGGCCGACAGCGCACCGTCCTGGTCCATGGTTTGGCCCGTCTTTTCCTGCACCCAGTCATCGAGAAGCGCATTGCCCGGCCCGGTATCGAAGGCCAGTAGATCTCCGCCGTCGCCCTGATCGTCGGGGCCGATCCAGGTGACGTTGGCGACTCCGCCCAGGTTGAGCACGGCAAGCGGCTTATCCAATCCCCGGGCCAGGGCGCGGTGGTAAACGGGAACAAGCGGCGCCCCCTCGCCCCCGGCCGCCACATCGTTCAGGCGCAGGTCGCCGATCACGTCGATTCCCGTGTCGCGGGCCAACTTCGCCGGATCGCCGATCTGGCGCGTCACGCCGTGTTCCGGGCGGTGCAGCACCGTATGGCCGTGGAAGCCGACCGCGCGGATGTCGCCGGGCGATTTGCCCGCTTCGGCCAACAACGCCCGGACCGCGTCGCCGTGGCGTTCCGTCAGGCGGCCGATCAAGTCGTTTTCCGGCGGGCGGATCAGCGGATCATGGCCCAGCGCCGCCCGCAGGTCGCGGCGGAATTCGGCGTCGTAGGGAAGGGTCAGCGCCGGGCCGCGCCAAGTTACGGCCTCGCCGTCCGTTTCGATCAGGGCCGCGTCGATGCCGTCCATGGAGGTGCCGCTCATCAGGCCGACGGCAAGGCAGGTGTCTTCTGGCATGGGCTCCCCCGGAAAAGATGCGTCGGATTGTGTCGGTCCGGTCCCGCCCGGGCAAGACCAGAATGCGCCGCCGAGGCGACGGGAATATTGCCCAACCCGCGCGGGCGCGGTAAAAGCCGCCATGACCAAGCTGAAATCCCAATTTCTGAACGACGCCCAGGCGCGCGGTTTCATCCATCAATGCACCGACATGGACGCGCTGGACGCCCTGGCGGCCACGAAAACCGTCACGGCCTACATCGGATTCGACTGCACGGCGCCGTCCCTGCACGCCGGTCACATGATGTCGATCATGACCCTGCGCCTGCTTCAGAAATCCGGCCACAAACCCATCGTCCTGATGGGTGGCGGCACGACCAAGGTCGGCGACCCGTCCGGCAAGGACGAGATGCGCAAGGCCCTGACCGACGACGACATCGCCGCCAACATGGCCGGCATCAAACAGGTGTTCGCCAAGTTCCTGACGTTCGGCGACGGCCCGACCGACGCGGTCATGGTCAACAACGCCGACTGGCTGGACCATCTCAATTACCTGGGATTCCTGCGCGACGTCGGCCGGCATTTTTCCATCAACCGCATGCTGACCTTCGATTCCGTGAAGCTGCGGCTGGAACGCGAACAGCCGCTGACCTTCCTGGAATTCAACTACATGATTCTCCAGGCCTATGATTTCCTGGAATTGTCCCGCCGCCATGACTGCGCCTTGCAAATGGGCGGATCGGACCAATGGGGCAATATCGTCAATGGCGTCGAACTGGCGCGGCGGGTCGACAACCGGGGCCTGTTCGGCCTGACCACGCCGCTGCTGACCACATCGTCAGGCGCCAAGATGGGCAAGACCGCCGCCGGGGCCGTGTGGCTGAACGAAGACATGCTCAGCCCCTACGACTACTGGCAATACTGGCGCAACACGGAAGACGCCGACGTCGGCAAGTTCCTGCGCCTGTTCACCGACATGCCCCTGGACGAGGTCGCCCGCCTGGAAGCCCTTGAAGGGGCCGAATTGAACGACGCCAAGAAGATCCTGGCGACGGAGATCACGCGCCTCTGCCACGGCAGCGAGGCGGCCGAAAGCGCCGCCGAGACCGCACGCAAGACCTTCGAACAAGGGGCCCTGGGTGATGACCTACCGACCATCGACGTGCCGACGGCGCGCCTGGAGGCCGGCGTGCCCGTGATCGAACTGTTCCGCGAGGCCGGCCTGGCCGCGTCGAACGGCGAGGCTCGGCGCCTGATCAAGGGCGGCGGGGCGCGTCTCAACGACGAAAAGATTGCCTCGGAAACGGCGACCGCCGGACCGGCCGATCTCAAGGACGGGATTATTAAGCTGTCCGCCGGCAAAAAACGCCACGCCCTGGTGCGGGCGGTCTGACAGGCGAGATGGCGGAAAGCGCATCGCGTCTGTCCCGCCTGCTTGACCGCAACGTAGCGATCCTGACCGACCAGCCGGGCCCGCCCCTGGTGGTCGGCGCGATCATCCTGGCCATGGCGCTGATCCGCGCCACCCTGTTTCCCGGCACCGGCGGTGACGACGGCGAACAGCTGATCTTCTCTCAGTTCTTCGCCTGGGGCTATCAGGTCCGCAACCCGCCGCTCTACACTTGGCTGGTCATGGCCGTGTCCCAGATCACCGGCCCCGGCCTGTGGGCTGTCAACATCGTCAAATTCAGCCTGCTGTACGCCATGTATCTCATGCTGTGGCGGGCGGCGCTGCACCTGTTCACCTCCCGCGTCATGGCCGGGCTGGCCGCCCTGGCACCGGTGCTGTTCTATTTCGTGGCCTGGGAAGTCATCACCGGGTTCAGCCATACGGTTCTGACGGCCTGTCTCTACGCGGCGGTCTTGTGGATTCTGCTGCGCCTGCGTGGTGCCGCGCCCGGCCGCCTGTCGGACTATGCCCTGCTCGGCCTCGCCATCGGCCTGGGCGGGCTTGCCAAATACGCCTTCTGGATTTTCCTGGCCTGCCTGCTGGCGGCGGCGCTGACGGACCGTGACCTGCGCCGCCGGCTGCTGTCGCCGCGACTGATCCTGACCCTCGCCGTGGCGGTCGCCGTCATGGCGCCGCATTACCTGTGGCTGATGGAGCGCCTGGACACGCTGGCCGGGCAGGCGGGGGCAGCAGCCTCCATCCATGACGGGATTTCCCTGACAGGTCTGGGCCATGGTGCCAAGGCCGCAATCGGGTTCCTGTCGCCGGGCTGGCTGATCGCGGTGCTGGTGTTCCCGGCGGCGTTCCGGCCGTTGAACGCTCCGGCCCCGGACATGGCGCGGGTCCTCGGCCGCTATATGGTCCTGGTGCTTGTCGTGACGGCGATCGGGACCCTGGTCCAGCCGGACTTCCGCATCCGCACCCACTACATGTTCGTGCTGTTGTTCGCCCCGTTCTGGGTCCTGCTGCGGGCTGAAGCAGCGGGGGCCGCGACGCCGGCGCGCCGGCGGGTGCTCGCGGCCCTGATTACCCTCGTCCTCTGGGCCCAGCCGTCGGGCCTGATCGCCAAGTATCTGTTCGAACCGCTGTCCTGCGGACGCTGCCAGCACCACATTCCCTACGCTGACCTTGCCGCCAATATCCGCGACCTGGGCTTCGCCGGAGGCACCGTCGTCGCCTATTGGCATCCGGACCCCCTGCCCGGCAACCTGCGCGCGGCTCTCCCCGGCGCGCGGGTCATCAGCCTGAAGCACCCCGACATCATCCCGCCCTTGCCGCCCGAGGCCGCAGGTCAATGCCTTGTCGTCTGGTCGGCGGATGCCGCGCGGGACAACCGATCCACCGCCGTCGCCGGCGCCAACAGCCTTCTCAACGCCGGCATCGCCCCGGACACCCCGCAGCGTCTGGTGATTTCACCGCTGGAGGGACTGCCGATGCTGACCAGCGGCAAGACGGCCGCCCTCGGCGTGATCCTCGCCCCTGGCACGGGCGATTGCCGCTAAATCCTGCCTAGCGGCAGGGGCCCTCGCCCTCCAGCACCACGAAGGACCAGGCCATGCGCTTTTCCGGATTGCGCGCCAGGGGATGGGACGTGCGGCGGAAGATCGTCTGCTTGGGCACGGGAATGCCGCCGCGCAATTCCTCGACCAGCATGCGTCCCGCCCCGCCGCCGGACGGCCCGCCGGACCAGATCAGCGCGCATTTGCCGCCCACGCCCGCCTTACCCGCGGCGTTCAAGGGCGGCCTATAATCACGCCACCGGGTGCTGATCACGCGGGCATGGGGAAAATAGCGGCGCAGGTTGCCGGCAATCTGGTTCGGCCGATCCACGGCAACGATGGTGCCCGCAGTGAACCCGGCCACGGCCAGGCTGCGGGCAAGCTCGGAATAGGGGACGAAGAAATTACATTTGCGGCAGACCTGGGGCCCCAACAGGCCCCGGCCCACGAGCCCCGCCGGCACGGCCAGGGCGACAACCAGCAAGGCCGCCGTGAACCAGTGCAGGCGGCTCGCCGCCGCGCCGCCGGCGTCCGTGAACACCTTGATGCGCAGCAGCAGATAGAGCGGCAACGGGAACCACACCACCATCCAGTTGTTGCGCACGTCGGCCGCCCCGGTGACCAGGATCACCGCCACGCAGACCGCGAACAGCGCCAGCAAATAGGCTTCCAGAAAGCGCCCGGCGTTGATCAGACGCGCCTGTGGATGGGGCAGCGATGCCAGCGCGCGGGGAAACATCAGAAGGGCGAACGGCAGAAAGGGCGACACAAGGCCGAGCGTCGCCAGGGCGAACTGCGAGAGCCCCTGCCCCGCCGCCGCCAGCCGATCATCGACCACGGGGAACAGACGCCCGGCCCCGGCGGCGGTTGCCAGGGCATCGGAATCCGTCAGGAAATGCAGCAACGGTAGCGCCGCAAGCCCCGCCGCCACGACCAGCGCCGCAAGGAACCGAAGGCAGAACACCCGGGGCCGCACGCCCGGATGCCGCCAAGCCGCCGCCAACAGTGGCACCAGGAACAGGGCGAAATTGTATTTCGCCAGGAGACCCACCGCGACCGCCAGGGCGAGCCACAGATAATCCACCCAACCCGATCGCGTTTCCAGGCGCAGGACAAGCCACAACGCCGCCGCCATGGCCGCCAGCAGCAGGACCGTATGGGAATAATTGACGACCGTTTCCCAGCCGATGAAATAACAGGCCACCAGCGACAACGGCGCCAACACGGCGAACAGGTTGTCGGAAAACAGCCGTCGCGCGGCCAGGTAGGAAAAGCCGTAAAACGATGCGAGCAAGGCGTATTTCACGCCGATCACCGCCCCCATGGTGGGGCCCAGGGCAACCTCGGCGGCGCGGACCAGCCAGGCATAGAGCGGCGGTTGGCCGGTCTTGTAGGCGAGCGCCCAGGACTGGGTGTAGTAGAGGATTTCCGCGTCGTCGTCGGAGCCGCCCGGAAACAGCGTCAGGCGCAGAACCAGCAGCACCCCAACATAAACCGCCAGCATCACGGCCAGCCGCCCCTGGCCGGCGGCGACGATCCGGCGGGTCAACACGCTCATTGCGGGGTCGGGACGGGACTTAGGTCTTTCGGCGTCGTCGGGGTGTCGCCGAACACGCCGAACAGGCGGCGCAGGAACCCAGGTGCCAGTGCCGACAGCGGATTGACGTCGACCTTGGGATCTTCCTGCCGCCCGGTCATGCGGAAGTTGGCGGCGAACAGGCCGCTGCCCTTTTCGCCACCGGTGAAGATGTTGCCCAGGATCGGAATACGCCCGAGCGCCGAATTGATCGCATAGGCCGGCACCACCGTGCCTTCCAGGTCGACAATGTCGGCATGGGTGTAAACGGTTCCCGACGCTGTGAAGCCCAGCGACGTGCCGGCCGCGCGGGCGTCGGAAATTTCGACCACGCCGGACCGCATGGTGAAGGGAATGTCGAGCACCGCGAAGCCCAGACCGTCGCCCTGCAGCGCATCCAGGATGCCGGTCAGCGCCATGATGCTGACCAGATGCGCCAACGCCGGGGCCTTCAGCACCCGATAGTCGCGAATCATCAAGCGCCCTTTCAGGGGGTGGTCGGGGTGGCTGTCGTCGAACGTGCCCGTTAATTGCAGGGCGCCGCCCTGCATGTTGTCGTAGAAGCCCAGCGTGCGCAGCACCACGCCCGCGTCGGCGGTGCTGATATCAACCGTGCGGTTGACGCCGTCGGCCGACGGCTTCAATTCCACGTTGAGCGCCGTGCCCCCTTCGAGAACCGAATTCAGGTAGACCGTGCGCCAAATCTGATCCTCGCGCTGGAACGTGCCCGATACGTCGCTCAGGACCCGGTTGTCGTCGATCCAGACCTTCTCGAACTCGGCGGCGAGCACGAAATTCCCCAACACATCGCCGCCCTCGCTTTCCGTCAGATCCTTCCATACCGGCGACAGGTCAAGCCCCGCGCCATGGAATCCCAAATCCCAGGCGCCATCTGCGCGACGGATCAGCGCCCCCTTCATATCCGTGCGGCCATGGTTGATGCGGGTGAAGTCGATGCGCTGAACGGCTTCACCGTCGTCCTCGAACGCGCCCCGCCCAGCAACGGCCAGGTCTTCGGCATAAAGGGCGAAATGGGTGATCTCGCGCGCCTTGCCCTTCTTGAAGGTCACATTCATTTCCGCGCGGCCGGCCGCGCCGAAGGGCTTTTTCCACTTCACCCGGTCGACGGCCAACTGGGCCTCGGCCAGGTCGGCGCGAACCTCGACCCGTGTTTCATCGTCGTTCAGCACGGTAAACCGCAGGTTGGCGCCGACGGCGCCGCTGACGTATTCCTCGTTCAACAGGCCCACGTTGAGGCCCAGTTGGCGGATGCGCTCGACATCGGGAATACGTCCGGCCAGATCGAGGATCGTGCGAAAGGCGACCTTCTCACCGAAGTTCTCGCGCCAGGAAATATCCGCCGGCATGCCGGCGACGATACCGTTGCCCTTGACCTCCATGCCGCGCTTGTCGATGGACATGGTCAGATCCGCTGCATCCAGGTCAAAACCGTGCAGCGCATGGGGGATGGCGGCATCCCGCAACCGGGCATCGGCGGCGATATCGACATCCGACAATTTAAGATCGAGAAGCAGAGGGAAGGCGATGCGCAGCCGGACCTTGGCCGCCCCCTTGGTACCCTTGGGGTCGACCGCCATCATCGCCGCATAGCCAAGCGGCGGGTGATCGATCAGGGCCAAGGCCTTGTCCAATGGCCCCGCGACCGTCGCTTGGATTTCCGCCTGTTCCTGGCCCGTGGACAGGCCGGTGATGAACAACTGTCCCTCGCTGAACGCCATTCCGTCGGACTTGCCCTGCGAAACGAAGACGTCAAACCGCTTGTGGGTGAAGGTCGACTTGCCCGCCATGTCCGTGATGTCCGGCATGCCGGGAAGGTAGGACAGGGCCGTGTCCTGGAATTCCATGTCACCGACCACCGAGGTCAGCGCCCAACCGGCGGCGCCACCGCGGAGCCGGACTTTCATATTCAGGCGCGGGACCAGACCGGACTTCACGTTTTCCGTCCACCAGTTGTAAACGTCGGGGGCCCATTCCGGTGCCCAGTATTTCCGAATATCCTTCAGCGGCGTGTCCTTGAGCGCCACATCGAAGGCGCCCACAGAACTTCCCGTCGCATCCTCGATGGTGCCGGACGCCGTAACGTGTGGGCCGCCTGTGTCAATGGCTAGGCGCAAAATTTCCAGCCGGTCGTCAGCCATCCAGTACTTGGCCGAAAACTTCAGACCGGCGACCGGCAGGCGGTGTGCCGCCGACCCGGGGGACCGCACGCTTGCCCCGTCTTTGGCGACGACGGTGAAATCGTGTATTTCCGCCGTCCGGGCGCGGCCGTCATAGCGCCCGGCAAGAACCAGGGATTTGACCGCGATCGATTCCTGGTAAGGGGCCGGGGTATGGATCACGCCCTCACCACCCGTAAAGCGGAAGCCGATATCCTCGGGCGGGCCGTTGATGTTCATGCCCAGGGTAATCGTGCCCTTGAGCGGAAGCTGAATTCGTTCGAACTGTTTGAAGGATTCGTGAAACCCGGCAAGGGCCTTCGGATCAAGATCGGCGAAGGCGACACTGACGGCCAGGCGCCCTTCGTTGACGAGGTAGCTGCCCTTGGCCGTGATTTCGGAGCGGCGGCCTTCCAAATCCATCTGCAAGGCGACTTCACCCTGGATGCCGGAATCATCACGGACCAAGCGGATATCGGCGATCGGCGCGCTCCATCGCCGGCCCAGGATTTCATCGACGATCACCGTTTCCGCACCAATGATGTTGAGGCGCGACAGATAGGCCAATTGCGCCTCCGGCCCGGCCCCGGCCTTGGCAATCAGCAGGTCGAGCAATCCGCTGCCCAGCGCCGTGCTGTCGGACTGACCGTTACCCAGATTGACCTCGAACCGTCCGTCGGCGCCACGCCGCATGACCAGACGCGGGCCGAACAGTTCGACGCTTTTCGGCACGATCGCACCACGGCGGAGCAACGCCTTGCTGGATAGCGAGAACGCTACTTCGGGAATGGCGGCGACGATGGCGCCCGCGCCGTCGTACACCAGAACGTCGAGCACACGAATGTCGAGCGCGCGTTCCCACCCGGCCCAGGTCAGGATGGTATCACCCAGTTCGACCTGCGTGTCGGGGCTGCGCTCGTTCAGCGCCTGTTCGATATAGGGCGTGAGGAAGCTGAGGGAAATCGGCCCCTTGGACAATTGCCACGACAATAGCCCCGCGACAATGGTCACGCCCGCCAGCAGGCCGCCAGCAAGATGCGCGGCACCCCGGCACCACCGTTTCAGGTGGCCGCCCGGCCGTTTCTCACCCTGCCCGCCATTTTGTTCGACGTCGTTCGTCACCACGCCTCCGTTAGCGCGCTTGACCCCAGATTTTGCTTACCGCAGTGTTCACATTCCCCAAGGGCCTGAGGAACATGTGACTAGTATGCCTGAAAATTCGGCGTTCAGCAGTAAACCCCATCTGCCGAGTCCGGGAAACCCCCAATCCCTGGCAGTTGGTTGGGAACATTGGGATTCCGCCATTTCCAGCTGCGCCGATCCGGAGACCGAATCGGCGGCGGCGAAAATCGCCCGGGGCGGCCCCGGCAAGGACCTTTTGGACGCCGTCTTCGCCCATAGCCCGTTCCTCGGCCGCCTGGCGGCGGATGATCCCGCCTTCACCCTGCGCATTCTGGCCGACGGTGCCGACGCGGTCCTGACCGACATTCTTTCCAGCATTGCCGAGGCCCCCGAAGGCGAGACCGAACCCGCCCTGAAGACGCGCCTGCGCATCGCCAAGAAGCGCGCGGCACTGACCATCGCCCTGGCCGACATCGGCGGAGACTGGCCGTTGGAGAAAGTCACCGGCGGGCTCAGCAGCGTTGCCGAGACCTGTCTGATGGCGGCTTGCGACTTTTGCTTGCGCGAAACGGCGCGGCGCGGCGCCCTGGAACTGCATGACCCCGACGCCCCCTCGGTAGGCTCCGGCCTGGTCGTGCTCGGCATGGGGAAACTGGGGGCGCGCGAACTGAATTACTCGTCGGACATCGACATCATCGTGCTGTTCGATCCCGAGGCCACCCGAACGACCAAACCCGACGAACTGCAACCGGCCATGGTCCGCCTGGTCCGTCAGATGCTGCGGATCATGGATGAGCGCACCGCCGACGGCTACGTGTTCCGCACGGACCTGCGCCTGCGCCCGGACCCCAGCGCCACGCCGCTGGCGATCTCGGTCCTGGCCGCCGAAAACTACTATGAAAGCCTGGGCCAGAACTGGGAACGGGCGGCCATGATCAAGGCCCGCGCCGTGGCCGGCGACCTGGAAGCCGGCACCCGGTTCTTGGAATGGCTGCGGCCCTTCATCTGGCGCAAGCACCTGGACTTCGCGGCGATCCAGGACATCCATTCGATCAAGCGCCAGATCAACGCCCATCGCGGCATCGGCGCGATCCAGGCGCTCGGCCATAACGTCAAGCTGGGCGGCGGCGGCATCCGCGAAATCGAATTCTTCGCCCAGACCCAGCAGCTGATCTGGGGCGGGCGCATCCCGGAACTGCGCCTGTCCGGCACCAAGGCCGCCATCGACTGCCTGGTCGCCCTGGAACAAGTCACACCGGAGGTGGCGGCGGACCTGAAGGCCGCCTATGACTTCCTGCGTCAGGTCGAACACCGCCTGCAGATGGTCAACGACGAGCAGACCCATACCCTGCCCGACGAACAGGACGCCTTCGACGCCTTCGCCGCCTTCATGGGCTATCCCACGGGCGCCGCCTTCGCCGAGGTCCTGACCGGCCATCTCAAGCGGGTGCAGTCCCATTACGGCGCGCTGTTCGGCGACGCCCCGACCCTCAGCGCCGCCGCCGATCAAGACGGCATCGGCGGCAACCTCGTGTTCACGGGCGGCGATGCCGATCCGGACACCCTCGCGACCATCCGCAAGATGGGGTTCGAGGAACCGGCCCGCGTCGATGCCCAGATCCGGGCCTGGCACCACGGGCGCTACCGGGCCATGCGCTCGACCCGCTCCCGCGAGCTTTTGACCGAACTGATGCCCGTGCTGCTGCGCGCCATCGCGGCCACGCCGGAGCCGGACAAGACATTCCTGCGCTTCGACAGTTTCCTCAAGATCCTGCCCGGCGGGGTGCAGCTGTTTTCCATGTTCCATTCCAATCCGCATCTGCTGTCCCTGGTGGTCGAGATCGCCGGCAAGGCTCCCAAACTGGCGGATCATATGGGCAGACACGCGTCGATCCTGGACAGCGTGCTGACCGCCGACTTTTTCGATCCGCCCCCGGACCTGGCGGACCTGGGCCAGGAACTCGACGCCCAGTTGGCGTCCTGCCGGGACCTGGAAGACGTGCTGATCGTCTGCCGGCGCTGGGCCAACGACCGGCGGTTCCAGATCGGCGTGCAGCGCCTGGGCGCGCGGATCGCGCCCCTGGATGCTTCGCGCGCCCTGTCCGACATCGCGGAGACGGCCCTGGGCGTCGTGCTCTCCAAGGTCGCCGACGATTTCGCCGAAAGCCACGGCCGCATCCCGGGCGGCGAGATCGCCATCGTCGCCATGGGTCGCCTCGGTTCGCGTGAAATGACCGCGGCCTCCGATCTGGACCTGATCTTCGTCTATGACGCGGACGACGACGCCGAGGAATCGGACGGCGACCGCCCCCTGGCCCCCGCGCAGTATTTCGGCCGCCTGACCCAGCGCACGATCAACGCCATTACGGCGATGATGGCCGAAGGGCCGCTCTACGAAGTCGACATGCGCCTGCGCCCGTCGGGCACCAAGGGCCCGCTGGCCACTTCGTTGACCGCATTCCGCAAGTACCATGACGAATCGGCCTGGACCTGGGAGCGCATGGCCCTGGTGCGCGCGCGCGCCGTGGCCGGAACCGGCGATCTGCGGGGCCGTGTCGCGGAGGCCATCGCATCCATCCTGGGCGATCCCGTGGACCCCGTGAAACTGCTGCGCGACGCGGCCGACATGCGGGCGCGCATCGCCAAGGAAAAAGCCTCGGACTCCATGTGGGACATCAAGAACCTGCGCGGCGGCCTGGTCGACATCGCCTTCACAGTGCAATATCTGACCCTGCGCCATATCGGCGACCATCCGGACATTCGCGACGCCAATACGGCCGCCAGCCTGGACAAACTGAAGGCTGCCGGCGTATTGGCGCCCGCCCATTGGCAGACCCTGATGCACGCCCAGGAACTTTGGATGGGCATTCTCGGCCTGTTGGCCGAAACCATCGAGGGCACCCTGACCAAGGACAAGGAAAGCCTGATCTCGGGTGCGCTGGCCGACGACCTTGTGCGCGTCGCGGGAGCGGACGATTTCGACAGCCTGAAACGCATGATGATGGAAACGGCCCAAGCCGTGTTCAACATTTACCAGGAACTGATCGACGGCCCGGCGGCGGACCTGCCGCCTGCGCCGGACGTCGAAGACTGAGACCACGAAGACAAGAAGGAAACCCGGACATGACCCTTTCCACCGGCGACAAGGCCCCCGATTTCAACCTGCCCACGGACGGCGGCGGCATGCTTGCCCTCAAGGACCTGAAGGGCAAGAAAGTCGTACTGTACTTCTACCCCAAGGACGACACCCCGGGCTGCACCACCGAAGCTCAGGCGTTCCGCGACGCGATCAAGGCGTTTGAAAAGGAAGGGGCGGTGATCGTCGGCGCCTCCAAGGATTCGGTCGCCCGCCACGACAAGTTCAAGGCCAAGTACGACCTGCCCTTCCATCTGGTGTCCGACGAGGACGGCACGCTGTGCGAAAGCTATGGCGTGTGGGTCGAAAAGAACATGTACGGCCGCAAGTACATGGGCATCCAGCGCGCCACCTTCCTGATCGACGAGAAGGGCGTGATCCGCAACATCTGGCCCAAGGTGAAGGTCAAGCAACACGCCGATGAGGTGCTGGCCGCAGTCAAGGCGCTTTAGGCCGCCCCGGACCCGCGCGCCAAAACCTCGACCATTGGGTGGTTTTGGCGGCGCGGGATTTACGCTAGTCTCCGCCCTCAATAATTTTGCGTCCGAATTTCCTTAATTTAAGGCGGGCATCCTCTGGGGAACACCGATGGCCGATAAGACCGACGAAATCGAAGACGACGACGAAGAATACGAGGACGACGAGGAACTCGAAGACGGCGAGGAATGGGAAGACGACGACGAGGAGTGGGAGGACGACGACGAAGACGACGAGCCCTCCGAAGAAGACCTCAAGGCCGCCAAGAAGAAAAAGACCCTCAAGATCGCGGCCATTGTCGGCGTCCTGGTGCTGCTGCTCGGCGGTGGATTCACGGCCCATATGATGGGCGCCACCGAAGCCATCTTCGGTAAGCCCGCCATCACCGAGGTGACCCTGGAAATCGGCAAACCGGTCATTCAGGCGCTGCCGGAAATCCGTACCGACCTGAAGAAGATCGGCCGGCGCAATCACTTCATCAAGCTCAACCTGATCGTGCAGGTCAACGAGAACGACCTGCACGTCCTTCAGGACGAGACCAAGCTGGCCCTGATCGTCGACAACATCAAAACCCAGCTGCGCGACCTGGAATACAAGGACGTGATCGGCAAGGAAGGCTCGGAGCGCCTGCGCTTCGAGTTGCTGAACGTCATCAATTTCGCGATCGCCCCGGTCAAGGCCCACACGGTCCTGTTCAAGGACCTGATCATTCAGTAGCCGCGCCGGATTACCCCGCCGCCGCGTCCGACCCCTTGACCCGTTGGGCCAGGGCCGCCGCCATGAATTGGTCCAGATCGCCGTCGAGCACCGCCTGGGTGTTGGACGTTTCCACGTTGGTGCGCAGGTCCTTGACCATCTGGTAGGGCTGGAGGACGTAGGAGCGGATCTGGTGGCCCCAGCCGATGTCGGTCTTGGCGTCGGCTTCGGCCTGAGCTTCTTCCTCGCGCTTGCGCAGTTCATGCTCGTACAGCCGGGCCTTCAGCATGGCATAGGCCTGGGCGCGGTTCTTGTGCTGTGAGCGGTCGTTCTGGCACTGCACGACGATATTGGTCGGCAGGTGGGTGATGCGGATGGCGCTGTCGGTCTTGTTGACGTGCTGGCCGCCGGCCCCCGACGCCCGGTAGGTATCGATGCGCAGGTCCTTGTCCTCGATCACGACCTCGATCGTGTCGTCGACCACCGGATAGACCCAGGCAGAGGCGAAGCTGGTGTGGCGGCGGGCACTGGAATCGTAGGGCGAGATGCGGACCAGCCGGTGCACGCCGCTTTCGGTCTTGAGCCAGCCATAGGCGTTGTGCCCGGAAATCTTCAACGTCGCCGACTTGATGCCCGCTTCTTCGCCGGGGCTTTCTTCCAGCCACTCAACCTTATGGCCATGGGCCTCGGCCCAGCGCGCATACATGCGGAGCAGAATTTCGGCCCAGTCCTGGGCCTCGGTGCCGCCGGCCCCGGCGTGGACTTCGAGATAGGCGTCATTGGCGTCGGCCTCGCCGGACAGGAGCGTCTCCAGCTCCGCCGCGTCGGCCCGGACCTTGAGCGCGGTCAATGCCGCTTCCGCCTCGGCGACGATATCGTCGTCGCCCTCGGCCTCGCCCATTTCGATCAGCTCGACGCTGTCGGTCAGTTCACGCTGAACCGCGTCGATATCCTTGATCCCGGCTTCCAGGCGGTTGCGCTCGCGCATCAGGGCCTGGGCTTTTTCCGGGTTGTTCCACAGTTCGGGATTTTCCGCCTGGGCGTTCAGTTCCTGGAGTTTAAGAATGGCATCGTCGTAGTCAAAGATGCCTCCTCAGCAGTTCCAATGACTGCTCGATGTCCTGAACGATGCTGGTGATTTCGGCGCGCATGGCGGGGNTCNGTGGCTTCCGTTGTTNGGTCGGCNGGGGGTTGTAGCGGACGCGGGCNNNNGGATCAATATGGGTGCANGGNCAGNATCAGTACAGCCCGCCNGTGCCGCCGAAGGGNTGCTGGNTGNNATCGCCGCCGCCGCCCATNCCCTGGCCGGCGGAAATGACNTCCGTNTCCTCTTTCGGCACGGTGCCGGGCTTGAAGCTTTCCCAGATCACGTCCTCGGTCTGACCGATCAGGGCCGGCAGGCCGGTCTGCGCATCGACACGGACCAGGCGGATGCCGGGCGGAATTCGGAACGGAATGGCGGGCGTGTTCTTCAGGGCCTGTTTCATGAACTGGGCGAAGATGGGCGCGGCCACGGAGGAGCCCGTTTCCCGGCGGCCCAGCGTCTCCGGATTGTCGTAACCGACGAACACACCGACCGCCAGATCGGGCGAAAAGCCCATGAACCAGGCATCGCGGTTCTTGTTGGTGGTGCCGGTCTTTCCGGCCAGGGTCTTGTGCACTTCGCGGCCGATACGCACCCCCGTCCCGCGTTTGACCACGCCTTCCAGCATGGACACCATCTGATAGGCGCTGGCCGGGTCGGCGACCTGTTCGCGGGTATCCGGCACGTCGGGCACCCGTTCCGCGCCGGTCCAGGCCCCCGTGCGGCACTGCGGGCAGGGCCGGTCGTCATGGCGGAACACGGTGCGTCCCTTGCGGTCCTGGATACGGTCGATCAGGGTCGGCTCGATCCGCTTGCCGCCGTTGACCAGCATGGCATAGGCCGTGGCCAGCCGCAGCAACGTCGTTTCCCCGGCGCCCAGGGCCATGGACAAGGCCCGCGGCAGATGGTCGACGATGCCGAAGGCTTCGATGTATTTGCACACCTTCTCCATGCCGATGGTCTGGGCCAGACGCACGGTCATCAGGTTGCGCGANTTNTCGATNCCNAGCCGCATGGTCGACGGTCCGTAAAACTTGTTGGTGTAGTTGCCGGGCCGCCACTTGGGCAGGCCGGGGCCCTGGTCGACCACGAAGGGCGCATCGAGGATGCGCGTCGCCGGCGTGTATCCGGCATCCAGCCCGGCCAGATAGACAAAGGGCTTCACCGCCGAGCCGGGCTGCCGCCAGGCCTGGGTCACCCGGTTGAACTGGTTGATTTGAAAGGAATAGCCGCCGACCATGGCGAGCACGCGGCCGGTGTGCGGATCCATGGCGACGATGCCGCCCTGAACTTCCGGCAACTGGCGCAGTGCGTAGCTGCCCGCCGGCACAGGCTTGCCTTGTTCGTCCACGGTTTCCGGGCTGACCGCGATAATGTCGCCCGGCACCACGACATCCGCCGGACGCTTGGGACGCGGCGCCCAGGTCTCGTCGTCGATCCGCCGACGCGCCCAGGACATCAGGGACATGGGCATGCGCCCGGCCGTGCCGTCGACGAACCCAAGGTGAGCCGCCTCGCCGTCGACGGCGGTGACGATGGCGATCTTGTGATGCTCCAGCCCCTTGGGCGCTTTGTAAGCGGTCAGGATCGAGCGCCAATCCGGCGCGGCGCTGAAGCCGACCCCGTCGGGCACCCGGGCCAGTGGCCCGCGCCAGGCGCGAACCCGGCGGTCGAAGTTCTCCAGGCCGTCGCGCAAGGCTTTCTCGGCGATCTGCTGCAGGCGCGGATCCAGGGTCGTACGCACGGACAGGCCGCCGTTGTAAAGCTGGTCCTCGCCATATTGATCGAGCAGCTCGCGGCGGACTTCCTCGGCGAAGTAATCGGCTTCGACGAATTCCGTGTCGATGCGCTGGCTGACCCGCAGCGGCTCGGTCCAGGCGTGCTTCGCTTCCTCGTCGGTGATCAGGCCGTCTTCGAGCATGCGGTTGACCACCCAGTCGCGCCGCGCCTGTGCCGCCTGAAGATTGCGGATCGGATGATAGTTGTTGGGCGCCTTGGGCAGGGCCGCCAGATAGGCGGCCTCGGCCACGGACAACTCGTCCATGGATTTATTGAAATAGTTGAGCGCCGCCGCCGCGACCCCGTAGGACCCTTGCCCCAGATAGATCTCGTTCAGGTAAAGTTCGAGAATCCGGTCCTTGGAAAACGCCCGTTCGATACGGAAGGCCAGGATCGCTTCCTTGATCTTGCGCTCGAACGACACCTCGTTGGTCAAAAGGAAGTTCTTCGCGACCTGCTGGGTAATGGTCGACGCCCCTTGCGGGCGGCGGTCGGAGCCGATGTTTTTCAAATTGCGCAGCGCCGCCGCGATCACACCCGGAATGTCGATACCCGGATGTTCGTAGAAGGTCTTGTCCTCGGCCGACAGGAAGGCCTTGATGACCCGCTTGGGGATCGCCTCGATCGGCACGAACACGCGCTTCTGGCGGGCGAATTCCGCCAGCAGGCGACCGTCGCCCGCATGCACACGGGTCATCACCGGCGGCTCGTAATTGGCAAGCTGGCGATAGTCGGGCAGGTCCTGTCCG
This sequence comes from Rhodospirillaceae bacterium, assembly GCA_002706405.1. GTDB lineage: Bacteria > Pseudomonadota > Alphaproteobacteria > Rhodospirillales > Casp-alpha2 > UBA1479. Next base: position 47,350 of record PALN01000013.1, read on the forward strand.
TAAATGTAGAGGATATAGAGCAGCCCCGCCCCGCCGAGGACGGCGCAGATGACGATCAGTCCAACAATCGAGGACAACAGGCGGAACATTTTAACGCTGCACTTTCCTGTAACCGGGCAATCGCCCAACGACGCCCCCCCGGTCGGAGAGGACGGGCCGGTTCATCGCACATTTCCAGGGGTTTATGAACAAATTATGGCGACCGGACATTGGCCTGTTCGACGGTGCCGAAATACCGGTCGATGGCGGCAACGATGGCAGAGGCCAATTTGCGGCGATAGGACTTGCTGGTCAGGCGGCGTTCGTCGTCGCGATTCGAGAGAAATCCCGTTTCCAGCAGCACCGACGGCAGGTCCGGCGCCTTCAACACGGCGAAACCGGCAAAGCGGTGCGGCCGCGGCAGAACCTTGGTCTTGTTGCCCAGTTCGCTGACCAGATAGCCGGCGAAGCGCGCCGACTGGTTCATGGACTCGCGCTGCGCCAGGTCGATCAGAATGTTGGCGACATCGGCGCTTTCATGACTCAGGTCCATGCCGGCGATCAGGTCGGCCTTGTTTTCCCGCTCGGCCAGTTCAGCCGCTTCCTTATCCGACGCCTTTTCCGACAGGGTATAGACGGACGGCCCGGAAACTTTGGCGTTGCGGATGGAATCCGCATGCACGGAGATGAAGATGTCGGCCTCTTTCTTGCGCGCGATGGCGACCCGGTCGCGCAGGCGGATGAACACGTCCCGATCGCGGGTCAACTCCGCCCGGTAGCGCCCGGAGGCCCGCAATTGCCGGGCGATCTCCCGGCTCAGCGCCAGCACCACATGCTTTTCGTAAATGCCGTGGCGGCTCTGCGCGCCGGGGTCGACGCCGCCATGGCCCGGGTCGATGACCACAAGCGGGCGATGGGCGGACGGGCGTCCGCCGGGACGGCGCGGCGGCATGGGCAGGTAATTGGCGGCCAGGATCTGGTCGGCGACCGGCACGGCCGGGGATGGCGCCGCCCCCCGCACCGGAGCCGCGTTGGCCGGCGCAACCAGGGCAGCGGTGCGCTGGGCGATGGATTCGAGACGGCTGGACGCGGCGGCCGATGCCGGCGCCTTGGCGGCACCGCGCGGGCGCAGGCCCACGATTTCGCGGGGCGGCATGGCAACGGAGGCGGCGAAGGCAGCGGCGGTGGTGCGCTGGGCATCGACCACCAGTTCAAAGGCGGCGCGCGCCGAACCCGGCGTGACGTAGGCGTCCGCGACCCGAACCGGATGTTCGAATTCGAACACGATGCGTGAATTACCCGGCCGGAACAGGCCATAGCGCAGGCCGTTGAACACGCCCTGCTTGCCCGGCAGCGGCTTCGCCGGCAGTTGCCAGCCGACTTCCGGCAGGTCAACCACGACCCGGTACGGATTCGCCAGCGTGAACAGCCGGAACGCCACCCGGCGGTCGAGATGCAGGACGAATCGGGCCGAATCGCCTTGGATCCCGCTTTGCAGGTCCGTGACCACGGCATCCGCGGCGCGGGCCTGCCCCACGACCAGGAGCGCTAGGCATAAGACGCCGAAAACCGCGGCATAGCGGCGGATTCGCCGGCCGGCTCCCACGGCTTTTTGGAGGGTCCGCGCGCTCATCGCCCCGGTGCCGCAACGTCGATGGATCGGTTTGCTGTCATGCCGCGGCCATTTTAGGATAATCCATTGATTCCGTCCGCTTTTTTATCGCAGTGGCGACCGCTGCCGAGGCGATCGAGAATTCCCGAGTATTCCCAATCCCCTATCGCCGGGCCGAAGATAAACAGCGTTGTGAAACAGGCGGTCTGTCTCTATGTTAGTAAGCGAAGAATTCCACCGGCCCGCCTCCCTTCGATTGTAGGGGTACGGGCGAGGAATGGCTCCGTCGTAGCCGGAACCGCCCGAGCATGGGTCACCCCCCTGTCCCAGGCGACGTCGAGGCGAATATTCGCCGGAGCCCAAAAGTGTCCGAACGAGGTTTACCTCACATAGGAATAATGATGCTGGTAACGGCCGTGCAGTCTCCGGATCAGGGTTTGGCGTTTTCGCTTTCAAACGCCCGGATGTCTGCGCGCGCGGCCGGCTTAACAACCCAGAAATGTGCCCTGCGGCGGAACGACTTCCTGCCGGAACCGGCGAATGTGCGCGCCGCCGGGCACTGGAGAACGCTTTTTTATGTCAACCACGAGAATGCTAATCGACGCATCCCACCCGGAAGAGACCCGGGTCGTGATCGCAAACGGCAGCCGCCTGGAAGAATTTGACGTCGAGTCAGAGTCACGGAAGCAGCTAAAAGGTAACATCTATCTGGCCAAGGTAACGCGGGTCGAACCCTCGTTGCAGGCGTGCTTTGTCGACTACGGCGGAAACCGTCACGGCTTCCTGGCCTTCAGCGAAATCCACCCCGACTACTATCAGATTCCGATCGCCGACCGGGAAGCCCTGGTCGCCGAACACCAGGAAGAAGAAGCCAAGGCGCTTGAAGACGGCGACGAGGACCAGAACGGCGAAGACGTCGAGGTCCTGGGCGGCGACGATGAGGAAATCCCCATCCGCCGGCCGGTCAACCTGCGCCGCCAGTACAAGATCCAGGAAGTCATCAAACGGCGCCAGATCCTGTTGATCCAGGTCGTCAAGGAAGAACGCGGCAACAAGGGGGCGGCGCTCACGACCTACCTGTCCCTGGCCGGTCGCTATTGCGTGCTGATGCCCAACACGGCGCGCGGCGGCGGTATTTCGCGCAAGATCGCGCAGTCGGGCGACCGCAAGAAGCTCAAGCAGATCCTCGGCGAGCTGGACATTCCCCAGGGCATGGCGGTGATCGTGCGCACGGCGGGCTCCAAGCGGACCAAGGCGGAAATCCGCCGGGATTACGACTACCTGCTGCGCTTGTGGGGCGAAATTCGGGAAAAGACCCTGCAGTCCATCGCCCCGGCCCTGGTGCATGAGGAAAGCGACATCGTCAAACGCGCGATCCGCGACCTGTACACCAAGGACATCGATGAAATCATCGTCCAGGGCAATGAGGCCTATCGCGCGGCCAAGGACTTCATGAAGCTGCTGATTCCCAGCCACGCCAAGAAGGTTCAACCTCACGAAGAGGGCTCGATCCCGCTGTTCCAGCAGTTCCAGGTCGAAAGCCAGATGGATGCCATGCACGAGCCCGAAGTTCAGCTTCGCTCGGGCGGCTACATCGTCATCAATCCGACGGAAGCCCTGGTGTCCATCGACGTCAACTCGGGCCGCGCGACGAAAGAGCGCAACATCGAGGAAACGGCGCTCAAGACCAACATGGAAGCGGCCGAGGAAATCGCCCGGCAGTTGCGCCTGCGCGATCTCGCGGGCCTGATCGTCATCGATTTCATCGACATGGAAGTCAGCCGCAACCAGGCCAAGGTCGAACGCTGCCTGAAGGATGCCATGCGCAATGACCGCGCGCGCATCCAGATCGGCCGCATCAGCGCCTTCGGGTTGCTTGAATTGTCGCGTCAGCGTCTGCGCCCGGCACTCCACGAAACCAGCTTCGAAACCTGCGCCTATTGTGGCGGCTCGGGTCTGCGCCGGTCGACCGAATCAACGGCGCTGCAAATGCTTCGCGTGCTCGGAGAGGAAGGACAGAAGGGCCGCTCCAAGCAGCTGACCCTGGTTACCCCCACGGCGGTGGCGCTCTATCTGTTCAACAACAAACGCCCCGCCATCACCGACATGGAACAGCGCTTCGACGTGACCATCCGGATCGAAGCCGACGACACCCTGATCCCGCCCGACCACCGGCTTGAGCGGATCAAATCCGACGGGGCCGTCGAAGCAGTGACGGACGCGCCTGCCGCATCCGCGAACCGGACACCGGCTACCGCCGATGCCGACGGCGACGGCGAGAAGTCCGAGGAAGAGGGCGGTCGGCGACGCCGCCGGCGGCCGCGGCGGCGCAAGCGGAGCGAGGGCGATACCCACGACACGCAGGAAGCCCGGAACGAAAGCCAGACGGAAGAGCGTGCGGACGACGACACGTCCGAAGGCGA
>PALN01000014.1 GCA_002706405.1 Rhodospirillaceae bacterium
ATGAACAACCACGTGATGCTGCATTCGCGCACCCCGTTCGAGGATTTCGAGGAAGAAGGCCGCCAACGCCTGCTCTACCGCCTGTGGCTGGCGACGCCGAATTCTCTGCGCCTGCCGGAAAGCTGGGGCGGCTATTTCCGCTCGATCGAACCGGGCACCGTGCGCGGCGGCATCCGCGGCCATGAATACGACGACGAGCGCCTGGCATTCGAAACCCGGCAAGCCGCCGACCTGGGCATGCCCGCCCCGGCCAAGGAACGCTTCGTTCCCGAACGGTTGGCGTCCTAGGGCGTGACGGCGCCGGCCTGACGACGGGCCTTGCCGCGCCGTTCGCCGCCGACTTCGCGGAACGTATCCGCCCGCGCCTTCGACCAGCGCACCATCTGTTCCGGATCGCAGGTGCCGTCGAGCAACCCGCCCACGGGCCATTCCGGATAGGCGATGTCGCCGGCGACGGTCTCGCCGCTGTTCTGGCGCACGTTGAAATGCTTGGGATGCAGTTGGGCCGGATTATCGAGCCCCGCCGACCCCACCATGTCGGCCACGGCGCGCAGGGTATTGGCGTGGAAGCGAGCGACGCGGTGGGATTTATCATCGACGTCGAGGGCCCGCTGACGCAGGGGATCCTGCGTCGCCACGCCGGTCGGGCAGGCGTTGGTGTGGCAGGCCTGGGCCTGGATGCAGCCGATGGCGAACATGAAGCCGCGCGCCGAATTGCACCAGTCGGCCCCCAGCGCCAGGGCATGGGAAATATCGAACGCCGTGACCAGCTTGCTCGCCGCGCCGATACGCACGCGCTCACGGATGCCCGCCCCGCGCAGGGTGTTGTGAACGAAGGTCAGGCCCTCGATCATCGGCGTGCCGATATGATTGGTGAATTCCAGGGGGGCCGCACCGGTGCCGCCCTCGGTCCCATCGACGACGATGAAGTCGGGGATGATGCCGGTTTCCAGCATGGCCTTGACCATGCACATGAATTCGCGCCGATGGCCGATACACAGCTTGAACCCCACCGGCTTGCCGCCGGACAGATCGCGCAGTGTCCCTAAGAATTCCATGAACTCGATGGGCGTGGTGAAGGCCGAATGACCGGCCGGTGAGACGCAGTCCTGGCCCATGGGCACGCCCCGGGCCTCGGCGATTTCCGGCGTCACCTTGGCCGCCGGCAGCACGCCGCCATGGCCGGGCTTGGCCCCCTGGGACAGCTTGACCTCGATCATCTTGATCTGGTCCGACGCCGCCTGTTCCTTGAACCGTTCCGGGCTGAACGAGCCGTCGTCGGCGCGGCAGCCGAAATAGCCCGAGCCGATTTCGTAAATCAGGTCGCCGCCGCCTTCGCGGTGATAGCGCGAAATCCCGCCCTCGCCCGTGTCGTGGGCGAACCCGCCCAGCCGCGCGCCCGTGTTGAGCGCCTGGATTGCGTTGGCGCTGAGCGCCCCGAAGCTCATGGCCGAGATATTGTAGAGCGAGGCGTCATAGGGCTGCTTGCAGTCGGGCCCACCGATCTTGACCCGGAAATCGTGGTCGTCGATATGCTTGGCGTTGACCGAATGGGTCAGCCAGCTGAACCCGGGAGCATAGACGTCTTCGCGCGTGCCGAACGGCCGCTTGTCCTCGACCCCCTTGGCCCGCTGATAAACCAGGGAGCGCTGCTCGCGCGAGAACGGCTGTTCGTCCTGATCGCTTTCGATCAGGTACTGGCGGATTTCCGGGCGGATGCCTTCGAACAGCCAGCGCATGTGGCCGATCACCGGATAATTGCGCATGATCGCGTGGCGCGTCTGGCACAGATCCCACACGCCCAGCGCCGTCAGCGCGGCCGCAATCGCGGCGATGGGAATAAGCCAAAGATGATAAAACGCCAGCCCGATAAGCACAGGCGTGGCGAGCACGAAAAGCGCGAAGGTGGTGAAGCGTTGCATGATGTTCCCCGGATCGGTGCGACGGCATCACTTTATCACCGGCGGGGCGCCAGTCCATGGGGTCATGTGCGAGTGGGAACAATTCCGCCTTTAGATGTCATGGCCAGGCCCGGACCCGGCCATCCACGTCCAAATGAAGTCCGAAACAAAGGGAAGGAAGGCGTGGATGCCCGTGTCAAGCACGGGCATGACGGAAGAAAGAGGTATTTCCCAGAACGTCCCGGGTCCTAACTGATGACGGACCTCACGCCCCGCGGATAACCACCTTCAACGCTTCCTTGGCGATCATCGCGCGCAGCGCCGCTTCCGTCTGCTCGATGGGCATTTCGGCGGACAGCATGAGGTCGGCCTTGAACGCGGGGTCGGCCAGCATGTCCAGTGCGCGGCGAATGGTGTCGGGGCGGTGGTGGTAGACGCCCTTCACGGTCAGTTCGCTGTAGTGCACGGCGTGGGTATCGAGCGGGATCGAGGTGCCGGGGGCGCAGCCGCCGAACAGGTTGACGAGGCCGCCGGGGCGCACGGAGTTGATGGCATCGATCCAGACTTCCGGCACGCCGGAGGCATCGACGGCGACCCAGGCGCCCTGCCCGCCCTCGGTCAGCGCCTTAACCTTGTCTGATTGGTTTCCGCCGCGCGCGATCTGCACCGTCTGCGCCGCGCCCAACTGCTTGCCCACGTTTAGGCGGGGCGGGTTGGGGTCGGCCAGGATGACCCGGTGCCCAGCCCGCGCCAGGGCACCGACGAACAGAAGCCCGATGGGCCCGGCACCGAACAGGACGACTTCCGTCCCCGGGCCGTATTTGTCCAATTCGCAGGCGTCCATGCCGTGCAGCACGCAGGCCAGCGGTTCCGTCAGCGCCGCCTTACCGAAGGCGAGGCCCGCCGGAATGGCATGGGTGTTCTTTTCCACAAACCGCACGGGCACGCGGACGAATTCGGCGAAGGCGCCGTTGAGATACTGGATATCGGGGCAGAGGTTTTCCCGCCCGCGCGTGCAGTAATCGCACTCACCGCAGGGGGCGGAATTCGCGACCACCACGGCGTCGCCTTCATGAAATTTCGTCACCCCGTTGCCGACGGCCGCCACCCGGCCCGCCATTTCATGGCCGAACAGGGTCGGCACCTTGAGCATGCGGGGATGGCCGCCGCGCTTGAACACCTTCACGTCGGTGCCGCAGGTGGTCGCGGCCTCGACGCTCAGGATGATCTCGCCGTCGTCGGGTTCGGGCACGGGCAGGTCGTGAATTTCGATCTTTTCCGGGCCCAGCAGCATGGCGCCCTTCATGGTGCGGATCATCAGGACGCACTCCCCGCCGCCGCGCGGGACGGCGTGAACAGAACCTTGAGCGCCTTGCGCGCGCGGACGAGGTCCAGGCCCGTCCGAAAATCATCGAGCGGCATGCGGTGGGTGACCAATGGTGTCGGGTCCAAGGCGCCCGAAGCGATCAGGTCGAACACCCGGCCCTGTTCCTGGACCGCGCCCGAATAGGTGCCGAGGATGCGGCGTTCATACTTGAACAGATCGTTGAGGTCGAAGTCCGCCACCTGGCCATCAGGGGCATGAGCAAACAGGACGACGCTGCCGCCCTGACGCGTGAGGCCGAGGGCGGCCTTGAGCGGCCCGGCGCCACCGACCGTGTCGAACACGGCATCGGCGCCCTCATGATCGCTTAGCTTTCCGACGGCGTCCCGGGCGGCCGCGCCCGGTTCCGCCGCCGCGTCGGCACCCAGATCCAGCGCCAGGGTCCGGCGGTCGTCCTGCGGGTCGATGACGGCGACGCGCACGCCCGGCAAGGCGGCCTTGAGAACCAACAGATGCAGCAACCCCATGCTGCCCGCGCCTTGGATCACGGCGACGCCGTCGGCCGGCACCGCCGCCCGCTCCACCCCGCGCAGCACGCAAGCGGCCGGTTCCATGAACACGGCGGCCTCGTCCGTCACATTGTCGGGCACGCGATGCGCCGCCTGGGCCGTGGCCCGCGCCTTGATCAGCACCGTATCGGCGAAACCGCCGGGGGCCATCAGGTTCTCGCGAAACGTCTCGCACATGGTCTCGTTGCCGCGTCGGCACATCAGGCAGCTGCCGCAGGGCACATGATGGGGCACGGCGATGCGGTCGCCGGGTTTGAAGTCCGTCACCCCGTCGCCCAAGTCCACGACCTCACCCACCAGTTCGTGGCCCAGGACCGTGCCGGGCTGCGCCGCCCCCGTGTCCAGCTTGAACAGGTCCGTGCCGCAGAATCCGACGACCCGCAGCTTCAACAGCATCTCGCCCGGCCCCACGGCGGGCGCGGGGCGCGGCTCCAGCGCCGTGGCGTCGCCGCCCCGGCAGGCAATCACGTTATTGGCTTGTTGGCTCATGGCTTCCTTATATCCCCCGTCGGCGATGATAACAGCTCTAGGACAGCAGGGATTCGTGGAAAAGTTCTTCCGGCGCGACCCGCCGGGGCGCCAGGTGTTGGGCCTTGGACCAGCGGCACATGGCGTCCAGTTCCGCCCGGTTGGCGTCGAACCCGTATTTCCAGAAATCCGGGCCCATGTGGGCGCGGGTTTCCTCCATGTCGGCATGGAAGAACGGCAGGGTCAGGCGGTTGGCGGAGCCGCGCCACACGGCCTCCAGCTTGGCCATGGCAATATCCCGGGACTGGGTGAAGGCATCGAACAACACCTTGGGCAGCCAGGGGTTGGCTTCGGCGATGGTCTTGCGCACCCCGATCGCATGCATGATGGGGAAAAAGCCGGTCTTGGCATGATAGGCGCGCTCGACATCGGCGAAATCGGGGAACAAGCGCCGGACGCGGGGATCGCCCGCGACCAAGGCGTTGAGCGGCTTCGGCGAAAACACGGCGTCCAGTTCGCCCGCCAGCAACAGGTCCTGCAGGGTCTCCCCGGTCTCGATGGGGGTGACCGACATATGGCCCGGCAGATCAAGGGTCAGGCGGTCCTTGCGCGCCCCTTCCTCCAGCGCCCCCGTGCGCCAGATGAAGCTGTCCGTATCGACGCCGTATTCCGCCGTCAGGATGCCCCGCATCCAGAGTGCGGCCGTCATCTGGTATTCGGGCACGCCGACGCGTTTGCCTTCCAGATCCTTGGGATTGTCGATGCCCGCGTCGGCGCGCACCACGAAGCCGTTGTGGCGGAAGGCGCGGCTGAGGAACACCGGGATCGCGACATAGGCCCCTTCCCCTTTCGCGACCTCAAGGATGTAGGAGGACATGGACATTTCCGTGACGTCGAAGCGGGCCTCGCCCACGGCCAAGGGGAACAGGGTCGAAGGCGGATGGGCCTCGGCCGCAATGCGGCAGCCGGGAACGGCGACCTCACCGTCGAGAACGGCCTGAGCGCGGTCGTAGTCCCAGCAGGCAAGGGTGAGGTCGAGAAGCGGATCAGTCTTGGATGTGGTCATGGTGTCCATCTTGGATCGTGGATTGTCATTGCCGCCAATATACCCAACACTGGCGGGCAACACGGATAAATTGGACTCTATCCGGCATGAAACAGGTCAATTGATGGGAACGGAGCCGATCTGAATGATGACCCTGGAACTGGCCGTCGCCATCGTCGACGGGGCCCTGGCCAAGGGCCGTGCCATCGACTGCGCGCCGCTCACCGTCGCCGTGCTGGACGCGGGCGGGCATCTGGTGGCGCTCAAGCGCCAGGACGACTCGGGCATCCTGCGCGTCGAGATCGCCGTCGGCAAAGCCTATGGGGCACTGGGCTTCGGCGTCGGCGGGCGGGAGCTGCGGGAAAAGAACGCCACGTTCATGGCCGGCGTGATCTCGACCGCGCCGAAGGGCATGGTCCCGGCCCCCGGCGGCGTGTTGATCCGCAATCCGGACACGGGCCGCATCATCGGCGCCTGCGGCATCTCCGGCGACACCGGCGAACGCGACGCGGACTGCGCCGTCGCCGGGATCGAGGGGGCCGGCTTGACGGCCGATCCGGGGAACGCGTAGGCGCATTGAGCACGCCCCCTCACGGGCAACGGTCCTATTCCTCCAGGCAGTCGGGTTCGTCGCGCAGGACCTTGCGCGCGTAGTAATGGAAGCTCGCGTTCAGGGGTTGGGGCTTCAGGCGGTAGTCGTGGGCTTCCTTGCCCCGTTTGGGGTCGATCTCCTGGATCGTTCCGGCCGCCTGGGCCATCAACTGCAGATGCGCCGCGTATTCGATGTAGAGCGAGCGCATGGCCGCTTCCTCGACCGTCGCCGTCGCCGCCAGCTGTCCGTGATTGGCAAGCAGGATCGAATTCTTGCCGCCGAGCGCGGTCGAGATCAGATCCCCTTCCTCGTCACCGATGGGCGGGCCGGGCCAATAGTCCAGAAAGGCGCAGTCCTCGTAGAACATGGCCGTGTCCATGTGGGCCGCCTTCAACGGCACGCCGATCATGGACAGGGCCGAAACATAGGGCGGATGGGTGTGGACGACGCAATGAACATCGGCCCGCGCCTTGTAGANCCANANGTGAAAGCGGTTNGACGGATTGGCCATGCCCTCGCCCTGNAGNACCTTCAGGTCGCCNTCGACCANNAGNAANTCNCAGGCGCGGATTTCNTCNAGGCCCAGGCCGAACCGCGCGGTCCACATGGTGCCGGTCTCGGGCCCCCGGGCCGTGATCTGCCCGGCCAGGGCGTTGCCATGGCCTTCGCGCGCCAGCATGCGCGCCGTCAGCGCCAATTTCTGGCGCAAGGTCCATTGGTCCGTCTTGACGAGATTCGCCTCCATCTCGGCGGTCGCCCGCTTGTCGAAGGTTTCCTTGGATGCGTGTTTGTCTGCCTTGCCGTCGCCGTCCGCCATTGTCGCTCTCCTTCATCCGCCGTTGGATGCCCTGCACTTGGCCTTGTCGGATTTCGATGGTAGGTCAGAACATACCGAGCAAACAAAGGAATATGACCATGCCCAACCACGACGGCGCCGCCGTTTCCCCCGCCGTTCCGCAGGATATCCAGGCGGAAATCGTTGAAACCGCCATCACCTCGCGGGCCTCGATCCGCGCCTTCCTGCCCACGCCCGTGCCCCGGGAAACCATCGAACGTATTCTCGCCGCCGCCTCCTACGCGCCCTCGGGCTCCAACATGCAGCCCTGGAAGGTGCGCGTGGTCGCCGGCGCGGTAAAGGACAAGCTGACCGCCGCCGTAACCGCGGAACACGATGCCGGGCGCGCCCAGGAACGGGATTTCAAGTACTACCCCGACCCCTTCCCCGAACCGTATCTCACCCGCCGCCGGGCCACGGGCTGGGGCCTGTACGGCACGCTGGGGATCGAAAAGGGCGACAAGGACGCCATGCATCGCCAACACGGGCGCAATTTCCTGTTGTTCGACGCCCCCGTGGGCCTGGTCTTCACCATCGACAACACGCTGGAGATGGGCAGCTGGCTCGATTACGGCACCTTCCTGCAGAACATCATGGTGATGGCGCGGGGCCTGGGCCTGGATACCTGCCCGCAGGCGGCCTGGTGTTCCTTCCACACCACGGTGAAAGAGGTGCTGGATATCCCGGACAACGAGATCGTGGTCTGCGGCATGGCGCTCGGCCATGCGGACCCGGACGCGGTCGCCAACACCTTCCGCCCGGTGCGCGAACCGGTCGACGCGTTCACCCGGTTCCTGGGCTTCGACTAAGCCGGTCATCCCGGAAAAGTCCCCGACGTAAAACCCTGCCCGCCATAGGGGCGTGAGCGGGGCGCGCTCGGGTATGCGGTGAATTTCGTAATATACCTTTGTTTTCAATGCAATAGGTGCTCACGCGTCGTTGATCTCCTGTGTTTGGCGAAATGGCTGGCCCGGTCACATCTATTGGTCATCACCGGGACGCATTCGCCGTCCCTCGACAAACCAAGGAGACCTCTCATGACCTTCCGTATGTCCACTGTCCTGCTGCCCGCCCTCCTGGTCGCCCTCGGCGCCGCCCTGTTCCAGGCCCCGGCCCATGCCGGCGAAACGGCCATGAACACCGGCACCCATACCCAAAGTGCCGACACGCAGATCGAAGACGCCCATCGCTGGGGCGACTAACCCGTCCATCCCAGGCCGGGCCTTACCCCTCCGGCCGCCTGCCGGCGCCCCTTCACCCCCTTGGGGGCGCCGGCTTTCTTTTGCCCGGACGGCTTCTCATAACTTCTATTTTTTCGATATTATCCATTATTTATATTCGATATGAGCCGGTTAAAATTTACCCTAGAGTCCCTCTTGCCGGTTTGCTCCGGCGCAGCCGCCGACTGTATCCGGCGATTTTTATAGAGCTGTCCCTCCCCCGCCTCCTGGTCGGACGCGGCAGCTCAAGGAGCCATAGACGTGTTTACCTTCTCCCGCACCCATGTCGTTCCCGCGCTCGTTCTCGGCCTCACCCTGGTGAGCGCCCAGGCCGCTCTGGCCGCCAACCTCTACGACACGATGTCGGCCGAGGAAATTGCCGATCATCAGTCGCAGCAGCTTGGCCAACCGCAGCAAGGCCAGATCGTTCAACCCAAGCCCGTTGACGATGCCCAGCTTGCCAGCGCCGCCGCCACGCGCTCGGCCGAGGAATTCGCCGACTACCAGGGCCAGCTGAACGTCGTGACCATCGTCACGCCGACCGAAGCGAGCTCTGACGACTAACAGATTGACGGGCGCCGCGCCGGCCGCATCACAGCGGCCCGCGGCAGTCCCGGAAAACGAAACCGGCGTCCGGAAACGGGCGCCGGTTTTTCGTTGTTCTTAAGCGGAAGACGGATCGGCGACGGGCGGGATCAGCGCTTCTGTTCGCGGCGGTTGCGCAGCAGGGCGGCGTAACGATAAATCGCATGCACGAACTTGCCGTAGGGCATGGTCAGGAACAGGGCCAGCACCGTGCCCAGGTGGATCGCCAGCAGGGTTCCCATGGCGCTCGTCTCGCGCCAGCCCAGGAGCGCCAGGCCGGTCAGGCTGACCAGGAACAGCAAAGCGAGAAAGCCCGTGTCCATGCCGCGCTGGGCTTCGACCAGCACGTTCGGATTGGCGATGCGCTTCAGATAGATCAGGCCAAGCGGGCCGATCAGCAGGCCGATGCCCCCGACCGTGCCCAGCAGCACCGGCAGCGACGTATAATCGTAAGGCGCTTCCCAGCCGAAAACGTAGTGATAGACCGTGGCCAGCGACGTTGCCGCGAAGCACAGCAAGAAGCCCCAGAAGGTCATCTGGTGGAACACCCGGCGGACCTGGGAAAAGCTTTCCGACGGATAATTGCAGCCGTCCATCTGTCCGCGCACGCCGCCGCCGCCCATGTATTTCATGACCAGGGCATCATGGGTGGCACCGGCGACGCTGAGCGCCGTCTCATCCGCCTTGGGCGCCGTGTCGCGGCGGAACCGCCAGAACCCGAACAGCAGCACGCCGACGGCATAGAGGAACACCCCGCCGAAGGAATAGGCCATCACGTTGTGGGGGATGACGGCGTAGAAATTGCCGGCATGCAGGCCGTGGATGACCTCGGGCGGGTTGAACAGGTGCACCAGCAGCAGCAACAGGCCGATGCCCGCCGCCATCAGGACCGAGACCAGGGTGCCGTTCTTCTGGAACAGCCCCGCGAGGAAGCCGGGCCAGGTATAGCGGCGATAGGTAGCGGCGCGCAGGCGGGCGAAGGCTTGGGGAATGTTGACGGCGAATTCGTGGGGCGGCGCGTACTGGCAGGCGTAATAACAGCCGTTGCAGCCGTGGCACAGATTGGCCAGGTAATCCAGATCTCCGTCGGCAAAGGTGTTCTGGCGCATCATCGCCGGGAACACGCCGCAGAATCCCTCGCAATACCGGCAGGCATTGCAGATGGTCATCAGGCGACGGGCTTCGTCGTGCAGGTCGGGCAACTGGTCGCCCTGCAGCGCTTCGTCGGAAGCGGCGGCCATCTTGGTCAGCGGAGTCTCAGTTTGAGGCATTGCGGGCGGCTCCCTCTCCGGCGATGCGGCCGAACACCAGGCCGATGGCCATGCCGATCCCGCCAGCATAGCCCTGACCCAGGATGTTGCCGGACATGACCTCGCCGGCGGCGAAGATATTGGCGGCGGAGACGATACGACCGTCCTTGTCCTTGAATTGAACGCGGGCTTCCTTGTTCACCTTCACGCCCAGATAGGTAAAGGTGATGCCCGTGCGCAGCGGGTAGCCGTAATAAGGCGGGGTGTCGATGGGTTGGGCCCAGTTGCTTTTCGGCGGGGTCAGGCCTTCGGTGGACAGGCCGTCGAGCACACCCGGCTTGAATTCCCGGTTCTTGTTGTCGCCCTGGCGGCAGGCGGCGTTATAGTCCGCCACCGTTTTTTCCAGGGTATCCGCATCGATTTCCAACTGTTCCGCGAGGCCGCGGATGGTGTCGGATTTGACGGGCGGGTACATGGACGGCATGAACAGGTCATTGGCCTTGGCGTCGACGATGCCGAAAGCGATCTGGTCTTCCTGCTTGGCCAAAAGGCGCCCCCAGATGGCATAGCGCTTGGGCCAGATGTCCTCGCCCTCGTCGTAGAAGCGCTGGCCCGAGCGGTTGACCATGACCGAATAGATCACGCAGTCGACCCGCGTGGCGATGCCGCCGTCGCATTTCGGGCTGCGCGCGTCGATGGCGATGGCGTGGCACTGGTCGGCTTCGGCCGCCGTTTCGGCACCGTTGTCCATCAAGGCCCGCAGCATGCGGCCCTTGTTGTAGCCGGTGCCGCGAATGAGGAAGCCTTCCGCCGCATCGCCCCAGCCTTCCTTCAGCCAGTCGATATTGGCCTGAAACCCGCCCGACGCGATGACCAGGCCCCGCGCCTCGACCACGTGCTCGGCGCCCTGATAGCTGACCCGGGCGGCGGTGAACACGCCGTCCTCGATCATCAGGTCCGTGACCTCGGCCTCGTAGCGGCACTCGATGCCCATCTGTTCCGCCGTCGCGTAATAGGCGTTCAACAGCGCCTTGCCGCCGCCCTTGAAGAAGGCGTTGGTGCGGTCCAACCCGATCGTGCCGGACAGCGGCGGCTGGAACTTCACGCCGTGGTCCATCATCCAGTCGGCGGCGTCCTCGGACTTCTCGATCAGGAAGCGGGACAGTTCCTTGTTCGTATTGCCGTCGGTCACCCGCAGCAGGTCGTCGTAATATTCATCGACCGGATAGGCGCCGGTGACGAAATCCGTCGCCGCGCCATGGGCATAGCGGATGTTGCGCACATGGCGGGTGTTGCCGCCGCGAAAATCCTTAGGCGCCGCTTCCAGCACCAGCACGCTGGCGCCGCGTTCGCGCGCGGTCAGGGCGGCCGCCATCGCGGCACCGCCGCCGCCGACCACCAGAACGTCAACCTTATCCGGTATCCCTGTCATGCCGGGCTTTGTAGGATTGTATACAATCGCCGTCAAGCAGAGTTGCGGGTGTAAACCGCCTGCCCCGTCACCACGAAATCGACCCGATCATCGACCAAGGCCCGGCGGCATTCGGCCGGGGTGTTGATGATCGGCTCTTCATGGGCGTTGAACGACGTGTTGATGAGCACCGGCAGGCCCGTCTTCGCCTTGAACGACGACAGGATATCGGCATAGAGGGGATTTTCCTCGCGCCGGACGATCTGCGGCCGCGCCGTGCCGTCGACATGGACCACGGCGGGGATGCGCTTGTGCCATTCCGGCTTCACGGCGGTGGTGATGGTCATGAAGCTGGCGGCGTAGCGGTTGGCCGGGGTGATGTCGAACACGTCCGCCGCGTCTTCCTCGGCCACATAGGGCGCGAAGGGCATGAATTCCGTGCGCTGCAAACGCGCGTTGAGCGAGGCATTGATCTCCGCATCCGCCGGATTGGCGAGGATCGAGCGCGCGCCCAGGGCCCGCGGCCCGAATTCCATGCGCCCTTCGTAGATCGCGCCGGCCTTGCCGTCGGCGATCAATTGCGCCGCCGTTTCCGCCGGATTGCCGTCAATCCGCGTGAGCGCCCCATTGGCGGCCAGCACGTCATCGGCCTCGGCCGTGTAATCGCGGCCCAGATAGACGGTCGACAGCCGGCGCCGCGCCTTCAGCCAGGCCTCAATCCCGTCCTGTTCCAACAGGTACTGCAGGGCGCCGCCCACGGTGATGCCTTCGTCGCCCATGCCGGGGAACACGAAGGTTTCCTGCGTATCCGTTTGCTCGCACAAAAGCCGGTTGAGGCGCACATTGGCAAACACGCCGCCGGCCAGGCCCAGGCGCTTGACCGGATGGCGCTTGAGGATATTGCGGACCGAGGTCAGCACCGTGTCTTCCAGCACCTTCTGGACCGAGGCCGCCATGTCGGCGGGCTCCGCCCCCTTGGCGAGCTTGTGGATCTCGTCGCGCATGGCGGCGTCACTGTCGAAATCGGACCAGATGACGCCGGCCGCATCGACATTGAAGTGCCGACCCAGGGCCTCGGCCTGCGCCGGTTCGCCGAAGGCGGCCAGGCCCGTCAGTTTGCCCTCGTGGCGGTTCATCCGGTAGCCCAGCGCCTGGGTCGTGAAGCCGTAGGCAAGGCCCAGGCTATCCACCCGGCGGGGCTTGAGGGTCATGTTCTCGCCGCCGAACAGGCAGTCGAGCCGGCCGTCTTTCAGGATGCGGTGGGAATAATGCACGTTGTCGCCGCAGCCGTCGGCCGTATAGAGCAGGGCGTCGTCCCAATCCGTATAGAACAGGGCCGACAGCGCATGGGCCATGTGGTGGTTGGAATAGGCGATCTTGACGCCTTCCTTGAAGCCGAAATCGGCGCGGAACATTTCCTCGCGGAACAGCTTGGCGGGCTCGCCCTCGCCGCGCTGCTGCATCTGCGTGCACATGTCCTTCAGCTTTTCATGGCCGATGATCTTGTGAAACGCGTATTCCGCCGTCTTCAGGGCGTTGGATTTGAAATAGCGCGCCGGGAAGGAGGCGCGGGACAGCACCACCACGTCGACATCCGCGCGCGTCAGCCCGGCGATGGCCAGGACCTCGTCCATGGCCGCCTCGGGAATACCGCCGCCGTCGCCCTTTTTGCGGGTCAGGCGCTCAAGCTGGACCGCCGCGACCACGTCATAGCCGTCGAGAAGCGCCGCCGTCCCGTCATGATAGCCGGTATGGAGGGAAAGGATGATCATAGGCGTCTTCTACCCGATGGGTGCGGGGATGAACAAACTATTCCCGACGAAGGAAGCAATAGCTACACCCAACAAGGAGTGGCCCACCTTGCACTATCACCCCTATAAAAAGACTAGTTGAAATTTAGCTAGGGGCAGCAGAATATGTTTTTGCTTTGTTCTCAATGCATAACTAGATTTTGTGCCTACCATTAACTAAGGTGGCAGAATATAGAAAAAAAGGGAGAGGCCTTATGGAGAACTGCCCATCAGAAGCGCTGCGGAATTTTCTAGGTGATCAGAAATTCTCCACGGTAATGGCGGACCCACCATGGAGATTTGCAAATCGAACAGGAAAAATCGCGCCAGAACATCGCCGTTTATCCCGATATGAAACACTGTCCTTGGATGAAATTTGCGACCTGCCAGTATCAGAACACATGCAGGAGACCGCGCATTGTTATCTTTGGGTACCAAATGCACTCCTACCCGATGGATTGAAAGTTCTACAAGCATGGGGATTTCAATACAAATCAAATATAATTTGGCACAAAGTCCGAAAAGATGGACACTCAGACGGTCGCGGTGTTGGATTTTACTTTAGAAACGTAACAGAAATAATACTTTTTGGCGTCCGGGGAAAGAATGCCCGAACTCTTGCTCCAGCACGTAGCCAGGTAAACTTGTTTAGTTCTCGGAAAAGGGAACATTCCCGAAAACCTGACGAACAATACGACATTATCGAAAAATGCAGCCCGGGACCGTTTCTGGAATTATTTGGCAGAGGGGTTCGAGAAGGTTGGACTGTCTGGGGAAACCAAGCAGATGCAGACTACCGCCCCACTTGGGATACCTATAAATTTAATTCGGTAGCCACCGCAGCTGAATAACCGGGAAAGTTCGAGCTTGTCTGCAACTGACGAATTTGACGACGTTTCAAGCGGGCACATCGCCGATGATGCAGCGACGATTTCCAGCGTTTTTCCAAAAGACCTGCAGGATAAATTTGAACTCTTCAGCTATCGAAATGCTGCGCCTATCTTAGCAAATAGCTTCCCCAATCAATTTTCGGACATCGTTGAGGCGCTTCGGAAGTTTGAAATCACACGAACGATGATTCGCACGCCCGGCGGAAGCAAAGGGCCAATTGCCAAATACGTAGATACACTATTCACCGAAAACCGTGGCTGGAAAGAAGCCCGGATTACAGCTGACCTACACGTAAAACTTCTTCACGCAAAAAGACAAAGTGAAATTCTTTCCCAATATACCAGGAATGGATTCCTGGACGGTCATCGGATCGATTTTCTTAATGGACGCGTGGCGGTTGATCTTGAATGGAATAGTAAAGACCAAACATATGACAGAGATCTTTACGCGTTTTCCGCATTCTATGATGCAGGCGCGATTGACGTAGGAGTCATACTAACTAGAGGCACCTCTTTAGATAATAAATTCTTCCGAAGTCTCGGAAAGGTCCTAAACAAAAGCGGCGAAGAAGGCGCTGAACAGGTCTACAAAAAATTTGGCGCATCCACTACCTGGATGGGAAAGCTGCTTTATCGATTAGATGCAGGACGCAATGGCGGGTGTCCCGTGCTTGCGATTGGCATTACCCCGACGTGCGTGAAATAAGAGTGACCGGATGCACAGTACGCCATTTCTCCATCAAGCTCTGTTGCTAACAACCGCTTCAACAGGCGTAGGGACAGAATTTAGCGCGACGATGCGGAAACAAAAAACGCCCCGATTGGGGCGTTTTTGAGTGTTGGATGGTGGGCGCGGTAGGGATTGAACCTACGACCCCCTCGATGTCACCGAGGTGCTCTCCCGCTGAGCTACGCGCCCGTCCCGGTCCGGCCCCGTTCCAGGGCCCGCCAAGAGAAGGGGGTTTTAATGCCTTCGACCCCGCTTGGCAAGGCCCGCGGTGGGGCTTTCCGACATTCGCCGGACCGCCACGGCCCCGCCCCCCTCAACCACAAGAAACCGTTGCGCCTCCGGCGCCGGGAGGCTAACAAATTATGGGGTATGTCGAGGCCGCCGTCGGGGCACCTCACGTGGATATGAGCAGGGTGCATGGATAGAGGCCGGGACACAGGCCACAACGAAGACGGCGCGGGCGAGATGCCGTCTTCCGCCGCCACCGCCGGGGACAGGCCCCCGGTCCCGCCCGTTGATATTTTCCGTCCCGCGGCACAGACCGCCCCCGTGGTGTTCGCCTCGCCCCATTCGGGCCGCGATTATGCCCCGGATTTCATCACCCAATCGCGCCTCGACGCCACGACGCTGCGCCGCTCGGAAGACGCCTTCGTCGATCGATTGTTCCGCCGCGCCCCCGAATTCGGCGCCCCCCTGATCCGCGCCAACTTCCCGCGCGCCTACGTGGACGCCAATCGCGAGGCGTATGAGCTGGACCCCCGCATGTTCGCGGACCCCTTGCCCGATTACGTGATCACCCGCTCGCCGCGCATCGCGGCGGGACTCGGCACCATCGCCCGCGTGGTGGCCAACGGCGAGGAAATCTACGGCCATCCCCTGACCTTCGGCGCAGCGCGCCGGCGCATCGAAGCCACCCACCGGCCCTATCACCGGGCCCTGGCGGGGCTGATCGACGATACCCGCCAGGCTTTCGGCGGCTGCTTGCTGATCGATTGCCATTCCATGCCGTCCAACGTGACAGGGTCCCGCAGCGACCATCTGTTGGGCGACATCATCCTGGGCGATTGCCACGGCACCGCCGCCGCCGCCGCGATGACGGCCCTGGCGGAGCGGCTTTTGAGGGAGTTGGGATTTTCCGTCACCCGCAACCGGCCCTATGCGGGCGGCTATACCACCCGCCACTACGGCCGGCCCCGGCTGGGCGTCCATGTCCTGCAGATCGAGATCAACCGCGCCCTCTATCTGGACGAGGCGGCCATCGCGCCAAAGCCGGAAATGGCGGACATCGCGGCCCGGCTTGATGATTTCATGGCGCAGCTGTGCGCCGGTGCCCGGCGGATGGTCCTGCCGGAAGCAGCCGAATAAGCCCGCCCCTGGAACAACACCGCGATGAGCACATCCGACACCATTCAGATCCGCGACGCCACCGAAGCCGATATGGCGGCGATCCGCGACATCTACGCCCATCATGTGGCGACCGGCGGCGGCAGTTTCGAATACGATCCACCCGACGTCGCCGAGATGATCCGCCGCCGCGCCGCCGTGGTCGACGCCGGTTATCCCTATGTCGTGGCCGACGACGGCGGCCGCATTCTCGGATACGCCTACGCCGGGGCCTACCGGCCGCGCCGGGCCTATCGCTATACGGTGGAGGATTCGGTCTATGTCGCCCAGGACGCCCATCGCCGCGGCGTCGGCCAGAAGCTGCTGGCGGAACTGATCCGGCGCTGCACCGCGGACGGCTACCGCCAGATGGTCGCGGTGATCGGCGATTCCGAAAACAGGGGCTCGATTAGTTTGCACCGCAAAATGGGCTTCCGCGAGGTCGGCATCCTGCGAAACGTCGGATTCAAGTTCGGCCGCTGGCTGGACTCGGTGAGCATGCAGCTTGCGCTGGGCCCCGGCGGCGACACCCCGCCCGAAGACTAACCCCCCGGTATCATTAGCACTTCTTGGTTGAATCCGGCGAAAACAAGCAAAAAAAAGGGCCGTGTCATAAGACACGGCCCGAGTCATTGGGAGGAAACATCCAAGTAAAGGCAGGTGCGGAAGACCGTCTGGGAGGATCCGTCTCCCGCATGCTGCGATGCAATATATACGGGGGTTTGTTCGCAGGTGCAAACAAAAAAATCCACTTCTCGGCATTTTTTTCGCCCCGGCAATTGCCGCCGCCCCTACGGCTCCCCCGCCCTTCTTTTAACCCATTGATTTAACGCGATAAAATATCACGTCCTCCTGGCCCGCCCCTTGCAACGCCTAAGCCCAGAACGGGAGAATAATCATGGCGTGGCAAACGCGCTTGTTCCTTTGCTGGCTTGCGGTCGGAGGTCTTGGATGGGCCCCGGACGCCCTGGCTGCGCGCGGACAAGATATTGTAAATCCACACGAAATTTGCCTGAAGGCGGCACGTGCCGTGGAACGGCGCGAAGGCATTCCGGCCAACCTGCTGGCCGCCATCGCGCTGACCGAGTCCGGCCGCTTCGACAAGGAAAGCGGGGAAAATTTTGCCTGGCCCTGGACCGTAACGTCCCAAGGCAAAGGGCGGTACTTCGCGACCGAGGCCGAAGCCCGCGCCGAGGTGGAAATCCTGCTGAGCCAGGGGGTCCGCAACATCGACGTCGGCTGCATGCAGATCAACATGCATTATCACTGGGAGGCGTTCGAGACCCTGGATCATGCCTTCGATCCGGCGGCCAACGCGGCCTATGCGGCCAAGTTCCTCAAGGCCAAATACGACGCCACCCGCAACTGGCTGACCGCGGCCGGCCAGTACCATTCCCAGACGCCGGAGAATTTCCGCCCTTACCGCATCAAGGTGCTGAGCTACTGGAACCGCCTGAACCGGGGCGACGATGAGCCCCGCCAGGCCAAGAAGGACACCGGCACGGACGGCGAGGAACCCCGCGAAACGACCCTGGTCGCCATCGACACGGGCCGCACGGCGCGCCTCAACGGCCTGCTCAAGGAAAAACGCCGGAACGAACGCCAGGACATGCGCGCCCTCAGCACCGCCGACCGCCGCCTTGCTCATCTCGATGACTGGCGTTTCCAAAAGCGCCGGGGCGTGCAGTTGGAAGCCGTGGTGGCCCAGCGCATCGCGGAAATGGAAGTGCGGCGCGAGGAAAAGCTGCGCGACCTGGACCGCGCGACCCGCAGCTTCACCTTCGCCGAAAAGCGCCGCGAACAGCTTAGCCGCTGGCGCCGGACCGGCAAGTTGGTCGGCGATACGCCGCAGATTACGGTCGAACGCTAAGGCGCCAGCGGAAAGAGCCCGTTACGCCGGTTCCTGCATGAAGTCCTTGTCGTCGACCGGCTCCAGCCAGGTCGCGCCGTTGCCCTGATCGTCGGCTTCCGACAGCGCCAGATGGCACATCATGCTGTCCGGCGCCGCACCGTGCCAATGGCGGGCGTTGGGCGGAATGACGACCGTATCGCCGGCGTTGATTTCCTCGACCGGTTGGCCTTCCAGTTGATAACGGCCCGATCCCGACAGCACATAGAGAATCTGTCCCACCGCATGGGTGTGCCAGTTGGTTCGCCCGCCGGGCGTGAAGGTGACGCGCGACACGCGCAGCCGCGACGGCGCTTCCTCGGCGAAAACGCTTTCGTGCAGGACCTGACCGACGAAATTATGGGCCGGTGCGATTTTGGTTTGGCGATCGCCGGCACGGATGATTTTGGGTTCCATTAGGAAGCCTCCCTTTGTGTTGGCCGTTTCTGGTGGACATTTTGTATACAATGGCATGCCCCTGCCGCAAGGTGAAGGCACGCCTTCCGGTAAATTACCGCGCCGCCCGCCACGCCATGCGTTCATGGCCGCTTGAAGGGAAAACGCGCCGCACTTATCTTGGCCGCAGCGGCCACGACGGGGAGCCGCCCCGACCCATCAACGATATTCCGAGGCGACGCCCACATATGTCCGACGCATCGACCGAAACCCTGGACCAGCGCCCGGCGGGCGCCCTGGGCCGCCTGCAGGCCTTCATCGAGGCCGAGGCCACGCGGCGCGTCATCATCGCCGTCATTATCTTCAATGCCATCGTGCTTGGCCTGGAAACCTCGCCCACGGCCATGGCCGCCGCCGGGGACGTCCTGCGTCTGCTCGACCAAATCGCCGTCGCCATCTTCGTCGCCGAATTGTCGATCAAGCTGGTGGTCTATCGGCTTGGATTTTTCCGCAGTGCCTGGAACGTCTTCGACTTCGTGATCGTCGGCATCTCCTTGATGCCGGTGACCGACGGCATGACCGTGCTGCGCGCGCTCCGCGTGCTGCGCGCCCTGCGCCTGGTCTCCGCCGTGCCGAAGATGCGGGTGGTGATCCAGGCCCTGCTGGAGGCCGTGCCGGGCATGAGCTCGGTCCTCGCCCTGTTGTGTCTGGTGTTCTATATCGCCGCCGTCATGGCGACCAAGCTGTTCGGCGGCGATTTCCCGGCCTGGTTCGGCACCATCGGGGAATCGGCCTATTCCCTGTTCCAGATCATGACCCTGGAATCCTGGTCCATGGGCATCGTCCGCCCGGTGATGGAGGTCCATCCCTTCGCCTGGGCGTTCTTCGTGCCCTTCATTCTGATCGTGACCTTTGCCGTGCTGAACCTGTTCATCGCCATCATCGTCAATTCCATGCACGACGCGGCGGCCGAGGACGCGGAACAGCATCAGGCGGAACAGGACGAGATCATCCGCAAGCTGGCGATGCAGGTCGACCGCATCGAAGCGAAGGTCACGGCCCTGGCCGACCGCGACCGGCCCTAGGACGCACGTTCAGGCGTTTTCTTCCGCAAGCGCCGCTTTCACGTTGGCCCGCGCCGCCATGCGCGCGCGGTGGTCGACGATCCTGGGGATGCGGGCAGGGTCGACGCCGTCCTGTTCCAACCATTGCGCGATGGTGAACAGGTACGGATCGGCGATGGTATAGGTCTCGCCCATCACCCAGGGTCCCTTGAGCATGCCGGTCTCGATCAGGTCGTAACAGGCGCCGACCGAATCCGGGACCTTGTCCTGCATGGCCTTGATGGCGGCGGTATTGGCCTCATCGACCCAGCGATGCGCGCGCATGCGATGGGCATGGGCGATATGCAGGGAAGAGCAGAGGAAACTGTTGAAGGCCTGCAAGTCGGCGAAGGCGAAAGGATCATCCAGCGGCGCCAGATTGGCCTGGGGGAAGCTTTGCGCCAGGAAGGCGAGCATGGCCGGGGTTTCCGTCAGGATGCCCCGCGGCGTCACAAGCGCCGGCACCCGGCCCTTGGGATTGACGGCCAGATATTCCGGCGAACGTTGTTCCAGACGCTTAAAATCGACCCGGCGCAGGGCATAGCCGTCCCCGGCCGCGAGCCCCGCGTCCTTGAAGGCGATCATTGTCGCCAAGGCACAGGTATCGGGCGCGTAATACAGCGTGAACATGGTCGTCCTCTCCCCAAGGTATCGCAGATTTCACTGAGGAAGACTGTCGCCGAAATAGAGTCCGGCGGCAACGTGGAAGAGGCCCCGGTTAGATGATTCCCTTGGCTTTGAGGTCCGCCAGTTGGGTTTCGCTGAGGCCCAGCAGCTTGCCGTAAATCTCCGCGTTGGATTGGCCCAACCCCTGGCCGAGCGAGCGGATGGTGCCCGGCGTTTTCGACAGCTTGGGCACCACACCGGGGATCGTCACCTCGCCGACTTCCGCATCGTCGATCGTGACAAGCTGATCGCGGGCGCGGAAGTGCGGGTCTTCGAAAATATCGGCGATGGAATTGATCGGCCCGGCCGGAACCTCGGCCTCGATGCATTTTTCCATGACCTGTTCGCGGGTCATGGACAGGCACCAGTTGGTGACTTCCTCGATCACGGTGTCGCGGTGCTTCAGGCGCTCCGCCTGATCGCCGTAGGCATCCCACAGATCGGGCCGGCCCATACCCTGGGTCAGGCGTTCGAACATCTTGGATGTGGTGCAGGCGATGGACAGGAACTTACCGTCGCCGCAGGGAAAATGCCCGTGCGGGCAGGCGTTGAGGGTACCCGTGCCCTCGGGCTCGCGCACGGTGCCCTGGGCCGCATAGGCCGGGGCCAGTTCGTCGAGCACGCGGAACACGCTTTCGTAAAGGGCGGCGTCGATGACCTGGCCCTCGCCCGTGGCGTCGCGGTGGCGCAGCGCCATCATGATGCCGATGGCGCCGTACATCCCGGTCATGTAATCGCCGAGCGAGGTCGAACCCGGCGTCACCGGAATTTCCCCGGGCTTGCCGGAAAGATAGGTCAGGCCACCCACGGCGTGACCGATGCGGGCGAAGCCGGGCCGGTCCTTGTAGGGGCCCGTCTGGCCGTAGCCGGTAACGCGCAGGATCACCAGGCCGGGATTGATCGCCCATAGGACATCCGGCCCCAGGCCCCAGCGTTCCAAGGTGCCGGGACGGAAATTCTCGATCAGCACGTCGGCATCGGCGACCAGCTTCTTGAGAAGCTCCTGGCCCTCGCCTTCGCGCAGGTTGAGGGTGATTGACTGCTTGTTGCGGGCCTCAGTCAGCCAGGCCAGGGTCGAATCCTCGCGCGCCGTCTTGGTGCCGTAGCGCCGCCAGGGATCACCGCCGCCCTGCCCGTCCTTGGGGGGTTGTTCGACCTTGATGACCTCGGCGCCGAACTCGCCCAGGATCGAGCCCGCATAAGGGCCCGCGATGAACGTGGCAATGTCGATGACACGAACGCCGTTCAGTGCGGCGGGGCTTTTCTTATTCGTCATGTTACGCATCCTCGAAATCGGCGTCGGCCTGCATGGCAAGCCAGTTGTCTTGATCCAACGCCCAAAGGTCGGCGGCGTTGTCCCCTGTCGGCTTGCCCTGGAACGTCATGGCGCGACCGTCGGTAAAGCTGGGCCTGACGGCCCGGTAGGCGAAGCGGGTCATACGCTTACCCTGCTTGGCCATTTCACGCGCCCCCAGATCCATCAGCAAGGTCGCGATCAGCGGGCCGTGGACGATCAGATTGGGATAGCCTTCGTCGTTCTGCGTGAACTCGCGGTCGTAGTGGATGCGGTGGGCGTTGAAGATCAGCGCCGAATAGCGGAACAGCATGGCTTCATCCGGCAGCACGCGGCGCTCCCAAACGGCCCCTTCGGGTGCGGGCTTGGGCGGCGGCGGCGGCGCGTCGGGGGCGGCCTCGTCGCGATAGACGATGTCGTGTTCCTCGACGATCACGTCCTGGCCGCCGGCCTGGATGCGATGTTCGACCAGCACGAAGACCAGCCGCCCGGATTTGCCTTCCTTGAAGGTCACGTCCTTGACCGTGGACAGCCGCGTCGCCTTGTCGCCGATGCGGAGTGCGCCCTTGAACCAGATGCGCCCGCCCGCCCACATGCGGCGCGGCAGCGGCACCGGCGGCAGGAACCCGCCTTTCTTGGCATGGCCGTCGAACGCCAGTTCCGAATGCTGCGGCGTTTCCAGGAAATAGAGCCAATGGGCCGACGGCGGCAGGGCGTCGCCGTCCTCGGGCGTGGGATCAGCCCGGTCGATGGTGGCGGCAAGAGCGCGGGCCGGAAAGGCGCCGATGGTGTCCGTCAGTTCCTGGGTCTTGCCGATCCAGGACCGCAGATGATCCATGTCTAAAGGCGCGTTGGGGTCGATGTCGTCCATAGGTGTGGTCTTTCTGCTTAGAAGGAGCGCGGCATGTCGAGGACATGCTCGGCGATGTAGGAGAGGATCAGGTTGGTCGAAATCGGCGCCACCTGATAAAGCCGGGTTTCCCGGAACTTGCGCTCCACATCGTATTCCCGGGCGAAGCCGAAACCGCCGTGGGTCTGCAGGCAGGCCTCGGCGGCGTGCCAGGTGGCTTCCGAGGCGAGCAGCTTGCTCATGTTGGCCATGGCGCCCACGTCCTCGCCGGCATCGAAGGTTTCCGCCGCCTTCTGCACCATCAGGGCCGCCGCTTCCGTCTCGGCATAGGCGCGGGCGATGGGGAACTGGATGCCCTGGTTCTGGCCGATCGGGCGGTCGAACAC
>PALN01000015.1 GCA_002706405.1 Rhodospirillaceae bacterium
GGGTCGGATCATGAGTTTCGCCGGGCTGAAATTCGCGGAAAACATGGAAGACGGCGCCAGTGCGCGGTTTCAGCAGTCCATGCAGGAACGGGTCACGGACATTTCGACCCTGACCCTGTTCTTCACCCTGGAATTGAACCGCATCGACGACGCGCGCCTGGACGCCCAGATGGCGGAAAGTGCCGCGCTGTCCCGCTATGCGCCCTGGCTGCGTGATCTGCGGGCGTTCCGGCCCTATCAGCTGTCCGACGAACTGGAACAGGCGCTGCACGAACGCCACGTCACCGGGGCGGCCGCCTGGAACCGTTTGTTCGAGGAAACCCTGGCCGGGATGCGCTTTCCCGTCGCCGGCGAGGAACTGACCCTGTCCAGCGCCCTCAATCGGCTGAGCGAGCCCGACGGCGAGGTCCGCAAGGCCGCCGCCAAGGCCGTGGGTAAGGGGCTCGGCGACAACATCAAGCTGTTCTCCCTGACCTACAACACCTTGGTCAAGGACAAGGCCATCGACGACAAGGCGCGCGGCTATCCGCGGCCCGTGTCCTATCGCAACCTGGCCAATCAGGTCGAGGACGAGGTGGTGGATGCCCTGGTCACCGCCGTGCGTGAAAGCTTTCCCAAGCTGTCGCACCGCTATTACAAGCTGAAGGCCAAATGGTTCGGTGTCGATCAGATGGATTACTGGGACCGCAACGCGCCCCTGCCGACGGCGGCCGACCGCAAGTATTCCTGGGACGAAGCGCGGGATACGGTGCTGGGCGCCTATGGAGC
This sequence comes from Rhodospirillaceae bacterium, assembly GCA_002706405.1. Lineage (GTDB taxonomy): Bacteria > Pseudomonadota > Alphaproteobacteria > Rhodospirillales > Casp-alpha2 > UBA1479. The sequence goes on from PALN01000015.1 coordinate 769, forward strand.
CTTCGCCCCCGACATGGCCGACATCGCCAAACAGTTCTTCGACAAGCGCTGGATCGACGCACCGCCGACGGCAGGCAAGGATTCGGGCGCTTTCGCGCATCCCACGGTGCCCTCGGCCCATCCCTATATCCTGTTGAACTTCCACGGCCGGTCCCGCGACGTCATGACCCTGGCCCACGAACTGGGCCACGGCGTGCACCAGGTGCTGGCGGCGCCCCAGGGCAACCTGTTGGCCGATACGCCCCTGACCCTGGCCGAGACGGCGTCCGTGTTCGGCGAGATGCTGACCTTCCGCGCCATGCTGGCGGGCGAAACTGACCCGGCGCGCCGCCGGGTCATGCTGGCCGGCAAGGTCGAGGACATGATGAATACGGTGGTTCGTCAAGTCGCCTTCCACATGTTCGAAAGTCAGGTCCACGACGAGCGCACCCGGGGCGAACTGTCACCGGAGCGCCTGGGTGAAATCTGGATGGACGTGCAGACGGAAAGCCTCGGCCCGGCCTTTCGCTATGACGACGAGTACCGGTACTACTGGGCCTACATCTCCCACTTCGTGCACGTACCGTTCTATGTCTATGCCTATGCCTTCGGCGATTGCCTGGTGAACTCTCTCTACGACGTGTTCCAGGGCGGCCACCCGGGGTTCCAGGCCAAGTACCTGGACATGCTGCGGGCCGGCGGCACGCTCCGTCACAAGGAGCTTCTGGCGCCTTTCGGGCTTGATGCGTCGGACCCGGATTTCTGGCACCGCGGGTTGTCCATGCTGTCCGGGTTCGTCGACGAGCTGGAACAGGAATTTTAGGGAATGAAAGCTGCGCCCGGCTCCGGCCAACGCGTTCTGCGTACGGGGCCCGCACCCGAGGATTCCGATCACCCGCCCCTGGTTTTCATTCACGGGGCCTTCGCCGGGGCCTGGACCTGGGCGGAACATTTCCTGGCCTACTTCGGAGACCGGGGGTTTTCCTGTCATGCGATCAACCTGCCCGGGCGCAAGGGCATGGACGATTATCCCCGGCTCCATGACTACGGAATCGATGATTTCATCGATGCCACGGCCGAAGTCGTCGACGCCCTGCCGCGCCCGCCTGTCCTGGTCGGTCATTCCATGGGCGGTTTCATCGCCCAGCGCTTGGCGATGGAACGGGACCTTGCGGCGGTCGTTCTGATGTCATCGGTACCGCCCACGGGATTGGCCGCGCCGTCGATGGCCCTGGCCGTGTCACAGCCCATGCTGCTCTGGGAGATTTCGCGGATCGAATCCTTCGGCGAACCTCTAGACAGTCTTGAAACCCTGCATCAATCGATCTTCAACAGCCATGTCCCGAAGGCGGTGTCCGAGCGTCTGCTGCCTTGGTTCCAGATGGAAAGCCGCCGCGCGGTGATGGATCTGCACACCGTGTTCATGCCGCCCATGTTGGGGCTGCGCAGCACGCCCGTCCTGGTGTTGGGGGCGGAGCATGACAATCTGATTCCGCCGGTCTTCGTCCACGGCACGGCAGCCTTTCTGGGTACCCAGGCCCATATCTTCGACGGCATGGGCCATGCGGTGATGTTGGAAGAGGGCTGGGAAGAAGGCGCCGATGCCATCGCCGATTGGCTGAGGGAAGTCGATGGCTGATCGCAACACCGTTGGCGGCCGCGTCCGGCGTTATGTCCGGGTCGGCGGCACGGTCGGCGGTCTGGCGGCGAAGCTGGCGGGCAACCGGCTGTTCGGTCTGGAATTGGACAAAGGGGTCCATGCCGCCGACCTGCAGGCGGCGCTGGGCGGGCTTAAGGGCCCGTTGATGAAGGTCGCGCAGATCCTGGCCACGGTGCCTGATCTGCTGCCCGATGAATACGTTCACGAACTGCGCAAGCTGCAGACGTCGGCGCCGCCCATGGGCTGGGCCTTCGTGCGCCGGCGCATGGCGTCGGAACTGGGCCCCGACTGGCCCGCACGTTTCGCGTCGTTTGATCGCGAGGCGTCGGCCGCGGCCTCTCTCGGTCAGGTCCACCGGGCCAAATCTCATGACGGCCGCGATCTGGCCTGCAAGATCCAGTATCCCGACATGGCCTCGGCGGTGGAAGCGGACCTGTCGCAGCTCAAGGCCGTGTTCGCTCTCTATCGCCGCTACGACCGGGCCATCGACCCGTCTCAGATCCATCTGGAATTGCAGGAACGCCTGCGCGAGGAACTGGATTACGGGCGGGAAGCCCGCAACATGGCCCTGTACCGGGCCATGCTGGCGGACGAGGCAGGGGTGCATGTACCCGGTGTGGTCGATGACCTGTCGACCGACCGGCTGTTGACCATGACCTGGCTTTCGGGGGCGCCCCTGATGGATCAGGTGGACAGCAACCTGGAGCACCGCAACGCCATCGCGCTCAACATGTTCCGGGCCTGGTACGTGCCGTTCTATTTCTTCGGGGTGATCCATGGCGATCCGCACCTGGGCAATTATTCGGTCCGCGACGACGCGACGGTGAACCTGCTGGATTTCGGTTGTATCCGTGTGTTCCGCCCGGAATTCGTCGGCGCCGTGATCGACCTGTACACCGCACTCAGCACCGATGACGAAGCGCTTGCCGTCCATGCCTATGAAACCTGGGGGTTCGAGAATCCGTCGAAGGAAATGATCGGCGTGTTGAACGAATGGGCGCGGTTTCTCTACGGCCCCTTGCTGGCCGACCGGGTGCAGAGCATTCAGGAAACGGGCGGCACGGCCTATGGCGCCGGGGTCGCGGCCAGCGTTCACAAGAAGCTGCGCGAACTGGGCGGCGTCACGCCGCCCCGGGAATTCGTGCTGATGGATCGGGCGGCGATCGGACTGGGCAGCGTGTTCACCCATCTGAAGGCGGAAATCAACTGGCACCGGATGTTCCATGACCTGATCGACGACTTCGATCTGGAGCGCCTGCGCACCCGCCAGACTGAATCACTTGCGCAGGCCGGTGTGCCGCCGGTTTACTAAAGGCCAACAATCGGTTCGAAGCAGCAAAAGGGAAGGAAACAACAATGATCATCACCACCACCGATTCCGTCGAAGGCCGCCAGGTCAGCGCCTATCTGGGCGTCGTGTCCGGCGATGCGGTCATGGGCACCAACATCTTCAAGGATTTCTTCGCGGGCATCCGCGACATCGTCGGCGGCCGTTCCGGCGCCTATGAAAAGGAACTGCAGAAGGCCAAGGGCTTCGCGCTCGAGGACATGCAGGCGCGGGCGGCAGAACTGGGCGCGGATGCCATCGTCGCCGTCGATCTGGATTATGAGGCGATCTCGTCGGACAAGTCCTGCATGCTGATGGTCAGCGCGAACGGCACGGCGGTAAAACTCGCTTAAGTAATTTCAGGCATACTCACCCAAGTAAATTCAATGACTTGTGCGCGCCTGCGCCCCGTCGTTACACTACCCGCGCCCGGGCTGGCCGGGCGCTCGGAATGCGTCGGCGCATTTCGGACGGCACCCGGCCGACTGCGTCGGTCGGGAAGGATCGGTTGATGAAAGACAGTACTTCCGACACGGACTTCACCAGTCTGCCGGTTCTGGACCGGGCATCGCTGGACGAACTGTCGGCCGCCGCCCGTAATCACGTCGAAGAACTGGACAAGGAACTGCACCGCCTGTGGGGGCTGGGCCGCAACATCATCCTGGCCTGGACGCCGGCGGGCAGGGGGATCCGGGTGCTGGTCATCCCCCATTACATCCTGGGCGAAATGGCGGCCCGCACGGCGGGGGAAGCGGCGGACAGCCTGCAGTTCGTGGATGAAGTGATCGCCGGCAATACCCTGATCGACGAGGAAGGCTTCGACACCATCGCCAAGTACTTCGGGTATGAGCCGTGCCCGGTCGATCTTAGCTTCGCCCCCGGTGAGGATTTGGCCAACGATCTGCTGGAGGCCGTCGTCCGTCGCTACAGCATTTCCTATATCCAGAACGGCGCCGTGGCATTGTTCGACATCGTCGGCTTTTCGCTGTTCTCGCCGCTGGAACAGGTGACGCAGCTGAACAGTTTGGCCTATTCGGTCAATACGTCCTTTTCCAAGATGCTGGCGCGGAATCTGGATATCCAGTTCGCGCGCTCGACCACCGGCGACGGCTTTTATATCTGGAACCGCGACCGCAGCGTCGAATCCAACGTCAACCTGTACCATTTGATGCATCTGGTTCTGGCCGACAACGCCATCGCCCGCTCCAAAGGGAAGGCCAACACCACGCCGCGCCTGCGGGCGTCGTTTCATGTCGGCCCCCATTATGAATTCTTTCAGTCCGAGGGGCTTCGCCCCACGGTTTACAGCTACATCGTCGGTGACGTGACCATCGAGCTGGCGCGCATGATCGACCACGCCCTGCCGGGACAGATTGTCGTTGGCGATTTCCACGTCGACATGCGCGAGAGCGATACGGGCGCGATCAAACGCATCGGCACGACGGAGTTCATCGAACGCACGCGGCAGTCGCTTTCCAACCTGGAAGGCATGGAACTGTCCGGCGAGAATGTGGAATCAATCCAGTGCTACCTGACGGGCGAGCGCCTGGATTCCGGGGAATTCGGGGTCAAACGCTACATCCTGCGAGACAAACACGGGCTTAGCCGCAAGGTCTACAACGCCAAGGTCAATATTTACCGAACCGGCGGCGGGCCGATCTATCTCGGCTTCCAGTCGGCGGACCTGGACGGCTTTGTCTATGAATCCGAGGAATATGTGTGATGGCCGGTCCGCTCTTCCATTTCTTCGACCGTGCCGCCGCTCCCGTCGCGCCCTTCAGCCATGCCGTGGAATGCGATGGCTGGATTCAGCTGACCGGCCAGATGCCGACGGACCCCGACGATGACACGGCGCCGCTGCCCGACGGGATCGAGGCTCAGACGCGGCGCGTCATGGACAACCTGATCATCGTTCTGGGGGAACTGGGGTTGGACCTCAGCCACGTTCTGTCGTGCCGCATCTATCTGACGCGGTTCGAACAGGACTACGAGCTGATGAACGCGACCTACAAATCCTATTTCCCGGCCGATCGCCTGCCGGCGCGCACGACCGTGGGCGTCACGGGTCTGGCCCGCGGCGCCCTGGTCGAGATCGACATGGTGGCCCGCCGGCCTATTTGACGCTCGAAAACGCGGTCGGCTTGAGGATCATGTTTTCCACGGCGGCGACGATGGCGCCGTCTTTCTCCGTCTCGGCGCGTTTCGCGATCCATTCCGGGTCGGCTTGAAACGCGTTCCACTTCTCCTCGCGCTCGGCCAGGGATTCCCATTCCAGCAGATAGTACAGGTCCTGGTTGGAAGGCGCGATCTCGGCCGTCCAGAACCCGGCCTGACGAATGCCATGACGTTCCCAGATTTTCAGGGTGATGGTATCGAAGCGCTTCAACAGGGCGGGCAGGCGTCCCGGTACGCAGTGATAAATTCGCAGTTCGTGGATCATGATGTCTCCGCTTTTTGTCATTCAAGTCGCTGGCCCGAGAGTGCCGCCGTTCGCCCCCGGCGTCTATGCGGAATTTACCGGGCCTCCGCCCCCCAAAGAGCTGGGTCCCGCCAGGGTTTGGGGACGCTCAGCTGCCCCTCGCAGGTTTCTTTGGCATTGCCGAGGTTGACTGATTGCCAGGCCGGTCGCCATTCCTTGGGCAGCGTATAGGGCGGGAGAAGGTGGTCGTTTGCGGCAAAGCCGAATTGTTCGTAGTAGGCGGGGTCGCCGAGGACGCATACCTGGGCGACGGCGAGGTCTTGCAGCCGTTGGCAGCCGCTGCGGACGAGAGTGCTGCCGATACCTTGCTGTTGTTTGGACGATGCCACCGCGAGGGGCGCGAGAAGCGCGATCCGGGTTTCGGTTCCGATAACGCCGCATATCGTGAACATGACATGCCCGACGATGGACGGACCTTCGACGGCGACAAGGGAAAGGGGTTGGGTCGGCTCCGCCATCAACGCCGTTACGAGGGGCATCAAATCTTCGTTCGGGAAGGCTTTTGAATAGAGCGTCGTCACCGCCGACAGATCGACGGGCACGGAATCACGGATGACGATATTGCCCATCGGTACCGCGCCCGAAATCTCTAGAACGCTGCGACGGAACCGTCGGAGCGCGGATCGGCGGCGCCTTCGAGCAGGCCGTTCGGGTGGTGCACGATGGCGCCCGCATGGCCCATGAATTCCTCGAACGGGCCGACGATTTCCAGGTCATGGCCGGCAGCCTTCAGCGCCTCGAGCACGGCCGGATCGAACCGGTTTTCGATGCGCAGGTTGGTGGTCTCCGCCCCCCAAGTCCGGCCCAAAAGCCAGCGCGGTGCGGTGACGGCGGCCTGCAGGTCCATGCCGTGCAGCACGTGGCGGGCGAACACCATGGCCTGGGTCTGGGGCTGGCCTTCGCCGCCCATGGTGCCGTAGACGATGGTGCGGCCGTCGGCGAGCCTCCCCATGGCGGGCTGGATGGTGTGGAAGGGTCGGCGGTGCGGCTTCAGAGCGTTCAGCGCCTTGGGGGCGAGGGAGAACGAGGTGCCCCGATTCTGCCAGGTAATGCCCGTCTCGCCCAGCACCGTGCCGGAGCCGAACTCCCAATAGAGGCTTTGGATGATCGATACCGCGCGGCCTTCGCCGTCGATGCAGCCGAACCAAACGGTATCGCCGTTGGGGTCCGAATCGGGCCAGGGGGCGGCGTTGCGGCGGTCGATGTTGGCGGCCATGGCGTCCAGGCTGTCCGCCCTCAGGAAATCCTTCGGATCGGCGGTCATATAGGCTGGGTCGGTGACGTATTTGTCGCGCACGCGGAACGCCTGCTTGGTCGCCTCGACCAAACCGTGGACGAAATCGAAGCCTTCGGCTTGCTCGACCTTAAGGCGTTCGTACAACGCCAGAATGATGAGCGAGGCCAATCCCTGGGTCGGCGGCGGCATGTTGTAGATGGTATGCGGGCCGCAGGCCGCGGACAGGGGGGCGAGTTCCAGCGCCCGGTGGCGCTCCAGATCGGCCAGGGCGAGGGGGCTGCCGGCGCGTTCCAGATCGGCGGCGATCGCCTTGGCGAGCGGGCCCCGGTAGAAGCTGTCGAGCCCTTCCGCGCCCAGGCGCTTCAGAGTTTCGGCTAGGGCCGGAAGCTTCAGGGTGTCGCCGATGCTGGGTGCCGTATGGCCGATGCCGCCCGGCAGGAAGGTCTCGGCGAAGCCGGGCACGCCGGTCATCTCGTCCTTCTTGGCCAGGGTGTTGTGGTGGAACGACGGGGTCACCGGGGCGCCATGCTCGGCGTAATAGCGGGCGTCTTCCAACAGGCGGTCGAGCGGCAGCTTGCCGCCCCAGGTCGCGGAAATGCGCAGCGCTTCGGCCCAGCCCGATACGGCCCCGGCCACGGTCAGGGCGGCCAGGGGGCCGCGATGGGGAATGGCGTTCGCGTGGCCGGCCTTGGCGTAGAACGCGGCGTCCGCCGCACCGGCGGCGGCACCACAGGCATCGATGCCGACGGGCGGCTGTCCCGGTTGGGCGACCAGCCAGAAGTTGTCGCCGCCCAGGCCGTTCATATGGGGATAGACCACGGCGATGGTGGCGGCGGCCGCGACCATGGCTTCGATGGCGTTGCCGCCGTCTTGAAGGACACGCAATCCGGCCTGGGATGCCAGATGATGGGGGGCGGTGACCATGCCGCGTCGGGCGGTCGGCGTGAAGATCATGGGAGGCCTTTCATCAACCTGGCGGAAATCGGGACGCTTTAAGCATCTATTCCATAATGCGGAATGATTTTCATGTTATTTTCATTTCATGAAAAAGCTTTCCGACGCAGGATTTAAAGGCTGTGCGATACTTGTGCAAGCACGGTAGACACGTCATATACCGGTGCTTGAATGACCAAGGGCTAGGGGACCAGAGCCATGAAGATCGTAATTCCCAAGGAAACCCGCGCCGGAGAAACCCGCGTCGCCGCGTCGCCTCAGGTGATTCAGAAGCTGGTCGGCCTCGGCTATGACGTTGCCGTCGAGAAGGGTGCCGGTGAAGGCGCCAGCGTTTCCGACGACGTCTACAAGGCCGCGGGTGCCTCGATCGCCACCGGCGCCGCTGCCGTGAAATCCGCCGACATCGTGCTGATGGTCAATCCGCCCGCCACGTCCGGCGCCGGGGCGCTGCCGGCCCAGATGAAAAAGGGTGCGGTGTTGATCTCGCAGCTGGCGGCCCTGACCTCGCCCGACGACGTCGCGGCTTATGCCAAGGCCGGGATCACCACCTTCGCCATGGAACTGGTGCCGCGGATCTCCCGCGCGCAGAGCATGGACGTGCTGTCCAGCCAGGCCAACCTGGCAGGCTATCGCGCGATTTTGGAAGCCGCCGCCGAGTACGGGCGCGGCATCCCGATGATGATGACGGCGGCGGGCACCGTGCCGCCGGCCAAGGCGTTCATCATGGGGGTCGGTGTCGCCGGTCTGCAGGCCATCGCCACGGCCAAGCGGCTGGGTGCGGTCGTTACCGCGACGGACGTGCGCCCCGCCACCAAGGAACAGGTCGAAAGCCTGGGCGGCAAGTTTCTGGTCGTCGATCCGGAAATGGAAAAGGACGCCCAGACCGAAGGCGGCTACGCCAAGGAAATGCCCAAGGAATATTACGACAAGCAGAAACAGGTCGTCGCCGAGCACATCAAGAAACAGGATATCGTCGTGACCACGGCGCTGATTCCGGGCCGCCCGGCGCCCAAGCTGATCACCAAGGAAATGGTCGCCAGCATGCAGGCCGGGGCGGTGATCGTCGATCTCGCCGTGGAAGCGGGCGGCAACTGTGAATTGTCGCAGCCGGGCAAGACCATCACCACGCCGAACGGCGTGAAGATCGTCGGCCTCACCAATCTGCCGGGCCGCCTCGCACAGACGGCGAGCGACCTTTACGCCAAGAACCTTCTGAACTTCCTGACCCCGCTGACGGACAAGGAAAAGAAGGGCACGCTGGCCATCGATTGGGATGACGAGATCGTCAAGGGCTGCTGCGTCACCCGCGACGGCGAGGTCGTGAACGCGCGGGTCAAGGACGCCATGGGCGCCAAGGCCCCGGCGAAGAAGCCGGCGGCGAAGAAGACCGCCGCCAAGAAGGCCGATGACAAACCGGCCGAGACGTCCGACGACAAAACCCAAGACGCAGCCCAAGACAAGGGGAACTGACGATGGATACCGCAACGATCGCCAAACAGGCTGAGGAGCTTGCGGCAGGTGCCGCCCAGCTTCTGGAGCAGACGCAGAGACTGGCCACGGACGCCGCCGCCGTCGTCGCTCAGCAGGCCCCCGCCCTGGGCGGCCACGACAGCTTTTTGGGCCTGTTCACGGTCTTCGTGCTGGCCTGCTTCGTCGGCTATTTCGTGGTCTGGTCGGTCACGCCGGCCCTGCATTCGCCGCTCATGGGCGTGACCAACGCCATTTCATCGGTGATCATCGTCGGCGGCATTCTGGACGCCGGGCCCGAAGGCATGGATTTCTCGTCCTGGATGGGTTTTTTCGCGATCACGCTGGCGTCGGTGAACATCTTCGGCGGCTTCATCGTGACGCAGCGAATGCTCGCCATGTTCAAGAAAAAAGAAAAGAAATAGGGGAGGCCTGAGCAATGACCGCAAGCTGGACGGGCTACGCCTACCTGATTTCCTCGGTGCTGTTCATTCTGGCGCTCCGGGGCCTGTCGTCGCCGGAGACCGCGCGTCGCGGCAACATGATGGGCATCATCGGCATGACCATCGCCGTGGCGACCACGCTCATGGACCCGGGCGTCATGTCTTTCGGCATGATCATCCTGGCGATCCTCATCGGCGGCACCATCGGCACCGTGACGGCGCTGAAAATCCAGATGACGGCCCTGCCGCAACTGGTCGCCGCCTTCCATTCCCTGGTCGGCATGGCGGCCGTGTTTGTGGCGACCTCCGCGCTGTTCAATCCGCAGGCCTATGGCCTGGGGGCGATCGGTGAAATTCCGGGGGCGTCGCTGGTCGAAATGTCGCTCGGTACGGCGATCGGCGCGATCACCTTCTCCGGCTCGGTCATCGCCTTCGCCAAGCTGCAGGGCCTGATGTCGGGCTCGCCCATCACCTTCCCGGGGCAGCACAAGCTGAACCTGCTGGTCGCGATTGCGATCCTGGTCCTGATCATCATCTTCGTCGGCTCGGAGTCCCACAACGTCTATTGGGCCATCGTGGCGCTCAGCTTCGCCATCGGCTTTTTGCTGATCATCCCGATCGGCGGGGCCGACATGCCCGTGGTCGTGTCCATGCTCAACTCGTATTCGGGATGGGCGGCGGCCGGCATCGGCTTCACCCTGTCGAACCCGGCGCTGATCATCACCGGCGCCCTGGTCGGCTCGTCCGGCGCGATCCTGTCCTACATCATGTGCAAGGGCATGAACCGTTCCATCATCAACGTGCTGCTGGGCGGTTTCGGGGGCGACGCCGGCGGGGCCGCCGCCGCCACGTCCAGCGAAGGCAAATCGGTGAAATCCGGTGCGGCCGACGATGCGGCCTTCATCATGAAGAACGCGTCCAAGGTCATCATCGTGCCCGGTTACGGCATGGCCGTGGCCCAGGCCCAGCACGCGGTGCGTGAAATGGCCGACATGCTCAAGGCCGAAGGGGTCGAGGTCAAATACGCCATTCACCCGGTCGCCGGTCGCATGCCGGGGCATATGAACGTTCTACTGGCCGAAGCCAATGTGCCCTATGACGAGGTTTTCGAGCTGGAAGAGATCAACCACGAATTTGCCACCGCCGACGTCGCCTATGTGATCGGCGCCAACGACGTGACCAACCCCACCGCCAAGACCGATCCGCAAAGCCCCATCGCCGGGATGCCGATCCTGGACGTGGAAAAGGCCGGCACGGTGCTGTTCATCAAGCGTTCCATGTCATCGGGCTATGCGGGGGTGGATAACCCGCTGTTCTACGCCGACAACACCATGATGCTGTTCGGCGACGCCAAGAAGATGACGGAAGAGATCGTCCAGGCCCTGGACTGAGCGGCATTCGTTTGGGGCGGCGGCCTTAGGCCACCTCCTTCATACACGTCAGATTTTTCCTGACGGGCGTGGCCCGCTCGCGCGCTTGCGCGCCTCTTCCGCCTGGATTGTCGGAAAGGGGGCCGCGCGCGATCCGGGCTGGGGGCGACGTCTCTGCCGCGCAATGGGCGCCGGCCACAAAGAAACGGCCCCAGCGGGCGGACCCGGGGGCTGTTCTTCAATACCGTCGAACATTGGGCGCGCAGACCCTGAAGGGCTGCGCGGGCTTGCGCTAGAAGCCTTCGCGTTCGATCCGCTTGCGCTCAAGCTTGCGCGCACGGCGCACGGCTTCAGCCTTTTCGCGGGCCCGACGCTCAGAGGGCTTTTCGTAGGAGCGGCGCAGTTTCATTTCACGGAAGATGCCTTCGCGCTGCATCTTCTTCTTCAGGGCCTTGAGGGCCTGATCTACGTTGTTATCTCGGACAATGACTTGCACGGTAAGGTCACGCTCCTAATTTTAAAGTCCACAAAACGAAACGGACCTGTGTTATCACCGGTCCGAGAAGACGGGCTTCTATCACATCGATACGACCTTGTGAAGGAGCAAACGTGTTATTTTCCGGGGTGCCGCCGGGTGCCGTTTAGGCGCTCCGGGACCTGGTTCAAGAGGATTTCGATCATGGCTATTCTGAAAATCGCGCGCATGGGACATCCGGTGCTGATGGGCATGGCCCAACCGGTCGAAGACCCCACGGATCCGCGCATCCACGGCCTGATCGCCGACATGGTCGAAACCATGGCCGACGCGCCGGGCATCGGCCTGGCAGCCCCTCAGGTTCATGTGCCGCTGCGCGTGGTCGTGTTCCGCGTGCCCGGGGAGCGCACGGAAGACAAAAAGGACGTGCCGTTGACCGTGCTGATCAATCCGGTGATCGAGGTCATCGGAGACGAGGTTGCGGAAGACTGGGAAGGCTGCCTGTCGCTGCCGGCAATGAACGGCCGCGTGCCGCGCCCGACCCATATCCGCTACCGGGCCCAGGGACTGGACGGAAAAACCTTCGAACGGGAAGCCCGGGGCTACCATGCCCGCGTGGTGCAGCATGAATGCGACCATTTGGACGGCGTACTCTATCCCATGCGCATGACGGACCTCACGACCTTCGGCTTTGCCGAGGAAATGGCACGCGCGCCCCGCACGGCCATGACCGAAGACGGCGACAATGAAAATGAAAGCGGAGAAGCCGCATGACCGGCCCGGTGAAACGGATGACCGCCGATGACGCCCGCGCCCGCCACCGGGACCTGCGGGATCGGTTGATCGCCGCCGCGCTGGAAAACGTGGCCTTCGACGGCTGGTCGCGGAAGGCTCTGGAACAGGGGGCCAAGGACCTGGGCTTGCTGCCGGCGGACGTGTTGCGCGCCTTTCCGGGCGGTATGGCGGATGCCGCAGATCATTTTGCGGATTGGTCCGACCGGCGCATGTTGGCGGAACTGGCGAAGGTCGACCTGGACGCGCTCAAGGTGCGGGAACGGGTGGCCCTGGGCGTGCGCCTGCGCCTGGAGCTGAACGCCCCTTACCGCGAAGCCATGCGGCGTCTGCTGTCGTTCCTGGCGCTGCCCCAGAACGCGCCCCTGGCCGCGCGCATGACCTGGCGTACCTGTGACCATATCTGGTATGCGGCGGGGGACCGGGCTGCCGATTTCAACCATTACACCAAGCGCGGCCTGCTGGCCCCGGTCTATACCTCGACCATTCTGTACTGGCTGTCCGATTCGTCGGAGGGATTCACCGATACTTGGGGTTATCTGGACCGGCGCCTTTCCGATGTCCTGAAAATCCCCATGTATAAGGCCAAGGCGCAGCAGGCGTTGGGCCGTCTGCCGTCGCCGCTGGGCCTGTTGAAGCGCCTGAAAGCGGCCACCCGGCCCCGGTCCGGCTCCGTCGCCTGACAGCCGCCGCCCAACGGCGGGAAAGTCCCGCATTATGGAAACCTTTGAGCAAACGGCCCGGTCGGCTATGCTTTCCCCTGGGAACGATGGGGTTTCGAGCAAAAGGAGACGCGGACCGTGAGCGCTGCGCAAACCGGTACTTCCGCCGCCGCCGCACCGGCCAACGGCCGGGCTTATCAACAGAGGGCCGCCGCCCCGCCGGTCAATCTGGCCAACCACTTCCTGGAATGCTGCAAGCTTAACCGCTATCTGACCGTGGCCGACGGCCATCGTTTCGTCATTACCGAAGATTTCGCCCGCAGCATCACCATCCCCGCCGACGCCGCCGCCATGGCGGCGATCTATTCCCGCGATAAGCTGGTCGCCCAGGCGGCGATTTTGCCCCTCGGTCAGTTGGCCAAGACGCTGAAGAAGCGCGACCGCAATGCCTATGAACGCCTGTTCTCGCTGATCGAGGAACAGGCCCTGGACGATCGGGTGCGCGACAGCGCCCATACGCTGCTGCAGCGCGGCTTTCGCGAGTCCGAGATCAAATCCCTTGAAGCCGAATTGAACGATCAGCTGAGCCCGGCCCGGGCGCGCTATCGCGATTTCCTCGACCACGTCCGGCGCATGATGGACGGCGGCATGACCCCGGCGGCCTTCGTCGAGGAGTTCAAGGCCTTCACCGCCGAGGTTGCCGGGAAGCTGGATTTCGGCATTTACAGCTTTTGCCTGGATCGCCTGTTCGGCAGCCTGCGCATTCCGGAGGGCGTCAAACAGCTTCTGGTCGGCGAACTGCTGCTTTTCCCGCCACTGGTGCGGCGCGAGCTTCTGACCAATATCCTGGTGTTTCCCGGCCAGACCGAGGACCTGAAGCGGTTTGTGCGCAACACGGTGCTGGCCGAACTGGGCCGCTCCGTCGCCGTCGAAATCGAATTGCTGGAAGCCTACCGGATGCGCCGCGTCACCCTGGATGACCTGGCCGGCACGGCCTGATCCAACCGATGCACGCTTACCCGTTGGGCAGTTGGCCTTTGGGATAGAGACGATTGACGTGGCCCATCTTGCGGCCCGGTCGGGCTTCGGCCTTGCCATAGAGATGCAGGCGCGCGCCCGGGTCGGCCAAAAGGTCGGGCCAGCCGTTCACGGCATCGCCGATCAGATTCTTCATGACCGCGTCGTGGTGACAATCGACCGATCCCAAAGGCAGGCCGCAGACGGCGCGTACCAGTTGTTCGAATTGGCTGGTGGCGCAGGCATCCATGGTCCAATGCCCGGAATTATGCGGCCGGGGGGCCATTTCGTTGACCAGGACGCGCCCGTCACGGGTCACGAACATCTCGACCGCCAGCAGGCCGACAAGGTCCAGCGCGGCGGCCAGGTCATGGGCGATGGCGACGGCCTGATCGGCCAGGCCGTCGGCCAGGCGGGCCGGGGCCATGGTGGTGTCCAGGATGTGATTGACGTGGCGGTTCTCGACCGCCGGATAGGTCGCCCAGCCGCCATGGGGTGAGCGGACGGTGATCACCGAAATCTCGCAGTCCAGATCGACGAAGGCTTCCAGGATTCCGATCTCGGCGCCCATTTCGGCCCAGGCCGCGGCGTAATCGCAATCGGGGGCGATCAGTACCTGGCCCTTGCCGTCGTATCCCATGCGGGATGTCTTCAGCACCGCCGGGCGGCCGATCTCGTCCGCCGCCTTGGCCAGATCCTCCGCCGAGGTGACCCGCCGGTAGGGCGTGGTCGGCGCCGTCTTGTTGATGAATTCCTTTTCCTTGAGCCGGTCCTGGGCGATGGCCAGGCACTGCGGGCCGGGCCGGACCAGGGCGTGCTCCGCCAGGAAGGCGGCACTTTCCGCCGGCACGTTCTCGAACTCGAAGGTCACGACGTCGACGGCTTCGGCGAAGGATTGCAGGGCCGCGCGGTCCTGGTAATCGGCGATGGTCGCCGCCGCCGATACCTGAACGCCCGGTGAATCGCTTTCCGGCGTGAAGATGTGGCAGCGATAGCCGAGCCGGGCCGCCGCCAGGGCCGTCATGCGGCCGAGCTGGCCGCCGCCCATGATGCCGATGGTGCTGCCGGGGGGCAGTGGATGGACGGAACGGGGAGCCATGTCAGGAACCTTTGGGGTCGTCCGTGGGGACGTCGGCGACGGACGCCGTCTGCTTGGCGCGGAAATCATCGAGTGCCGCGGCGACGTCGTCGTCCATCAGTGCGATGACGGCAGCGGCCAGAAGGCCCGCGTTCTTGGCGCCCGGCTTGCCGACGGCCAAGGTGCCGACGGGCACGCCGCCCGGCATCTGAACGATCGACAGCAGGGAATCCATGCCCTTCAGGGCCTTGCTTTCCACGGGCACGCCGAACACGGGCAGCGGCGTCAGGGCCGCCGCCATGCCGGGCAGATGGGCCGCCCCGCCGGCGCCGGCAATGATGGCCTTGAGGCCACGGCCGCGCGCCGTCTTGGCATATTCATACAGACGGTCGGGCGTGCGATGGGCGGACACGATGCGGGTCTCGTGCGGGACGCCGAGTTCGGCCAGCACATCCGCCGCATGGCGCATGGTGTCCCAGTCCGATTGACTGCCCATGATGATGCCGATCAAGGGGGTGTCGGCGGCCGGTTCCGGCATGTTGAGACCTCGCTTCCGGTGAAAGCCGCATTCAGGGCCTTCGGGTGACGGGAAGCGCGCCATTATATGGGCCGCCACCGCCACTGCAAGGGGTCATAATATCCTTGAAATGTAAGGCTTTATTAACAACATGAGGGTAATCTAATGTCACAGCAGTCCGTTTGATCGCCGAAACGGCGACCTGGAAGGGAGACACGGCCATGGATGTAAACCATGCCACACCCGTCCAGCCGGTAGGACCTGGCGGAGGGCACGGCGGCGGCGCCGGCCCGGGCGGTAAGAAAAAAGA
Organism: Rhodospirillaceae bacterium; assembly: GCA_002706405.1. GTDB lineage: Bacteria > Pseudomonadota > Alphaproteobacteria > Rhodospirillales > Casp-alpha2 > UBA1479. The sequence goes on from PALN01000015.1 coordinate 16,536, forward strand.
AGAGCACCACGAAGAGCAGGCCAAGAACGGCCATCCGGATCCGGCCATCAACGTATCGGGCCTTCTGTCCATGGAAGGCCTGTCGCCGGAGGCCCAGCACGCCATCGAACGCATGGCGGCGGAGATCGAGCCCCTGCGCCGCCAGCTTGCCCATGCCCAGGAAGAGTTAAAGGAGGCGCTGGCCAACGAATTCCGTGATGCCGTGGTTCCGGCGCTGAACCGGCGCGGCTTCATGGTCGAGTTGGAGAAGCTCATCCATCGTCTGGGCCATATCGAGGCCCGGCCGGCATTGATCCTGGTCCATCTCGCCAACGGCGACGTCATCCGCCGCACCCACGGCCTTGCGGTGCTGGATCAGGCCTTGCGTCTGACCTGCGACATGCTTGGGGCAGACCGCCATCAGGCAATGGTCATGGGCAGCCTGGGCGGCAACGATTTTGCCCTGGTCGTCCTGGAAGACGGCATGGACGGGGCGCGGCGTAAGGCGGCGGAGCTTGAATCGGCGCTCGGTGCCATCCATATGCCGGTGGGCGTTTCTCTTGAAGCGCGCACGGGCGTTGCCCTGCTGGAGCCCGGTATGACGGCCGAGGCGGCGGTCAGTGCCGCTGACCGGAACCTGCGCTAGGGCGAAGGTCCAGGCTTTACAGGCCCCTCCGCGTTAACTACAACACAGGCCAACACGCAGGTATCGCTGCCCTTTGGGCGGCGACGCGCGTGCGCCGAGCGGAATGATCCGCTTCTGGGCGCACGAAACCCGCATTCCGAAAGATGTGACATGAGCGAATTTGAAGGCGTCGCAAAGGCGCTGGGCCAGGCGTTGACCAAACGCGGGTATTCCGTTTTGACCCCCGTGCAGACCGCCATCCTGGCGCCAGAGCTTGAAGACGCGGACGTTCTCGTGTCCGCCCAGACCGGATCCGGCAAGACCGTGGCCTTCGGCCTGTCGCTGGCGCCGACCCTGTTGGCGGGCGAAGATCGCTTCGGGCGCGCGGCCGCGCCGCTGGCCCTGGCCGTCGCGCCGACGCGGGAACTGGCGCTGCAGGTCAAACGCGAACTGGATTGGCTGTACGAAATGACGGGGGCGGTTTCGGCTTCCTGCATCGGCGGCATGGACATGGGCGGCGAACGCCGGGCCCTCAACAAGGGGGCACATATCGTCGTCGGCACGCCGGGGCGTCTGCGCGACCATATCGAGCGCGGCTCCCTGAACGTCAGCGAATTGCGGGCCGTGGTGCTGGACGAAGCCGATGAAATGCTCGACCTGGGCTTTCGCGAAGACCTTGAATTCATTCTCGACGCCGCGCCGTCGGACCGCCGCACCCTGATGTTTTCGGCCACCGTGCCGCGCTCCATCGCGACCCTGGCCAAGCGCTATCAGCGCAACGCCGTGCGGGTCGCGACGACGGAGGAGCAGAAACAGCACCTCGACATCGAATACCGCGCCCTGGCCGTGGCCCCGAATGATCGGGAAAACGCCATCATCAATCTGCTGCGCTATTACGACGCCAAAAGTGCTTTGGTGTTCTGCGCGACGCGGGCGACCGTCAATCATATGACCAGCCGCTTCGCCAACCGGGGCTTTTCCGTCGTCGCTCTGTCGGGCGAGTTGAGCCAGAACGAGCGCACCCACGCGCTGCAGGCCATGCGCGACGGCCGCGCCCGGGTTTGCATCGCCACCGACGTGGCGGCGCGCGGCATTGATCTGCCCGATCTGGAACTGGTGATCCATGCGGACATTCCGAAGACCCGGGAAACCCTGTTGCACCGAAGCGGGCGCACCGGCCGCGCCGGGCGCAAGGGCGTCAGCGCTCTGATCGTGCCGCATAACATGCGTTATCGCACGGAACGTCTGCTGGACAGCGCCAATCTTGAAGCGACCTGGGGCAAGGCGCCCTCCGCCAAGGAAATCCTGGCCCGCGACCGGGAACGGACCCTTGCCGACCCGGTTCTGAGCGATCCCCTGACGGATGAGGAACGGGCTTTCGCCGCCGAGCTTCTGGAGCGCTACAGCCCCGAGCAGATCGCCGGTGCCTTCCTGCGCCAGAAGATGGCCGGCATGTCGGCGCCCGAGGAACTGTTGGATACGGGTCCCGGGGACCGCAAGGAAAGCCGCCGCGACGCCTTCAAGGGCGGCGTGTGGTTCTCGCTTTCCGTTGGTCACAAGCAGAACGCGGAGCCGCGCTGGCTGCTGCCCATGCTGTGCCGCGCCGGTCACATGACCAAACGGGAAATCGGCGCCATCCGCATCTTCAATTCGGAAACCTTCGTCGAACTGAGCGCCGATAGCGCCGAGCGTTTCGTCGAGGAACTCGGGTCCGACATGACCATGGAGAAGACCATCCGCGTGGCGCGGGTCGACGGCCTGCCGGATATGCCGGCCGACGGCGGCCGCGAACAGCGCGGCAAGACCTATCAGGGCAACAAGCCGGCTTGGGATCCCCAGGCCGCCGCCCGCGGCGACGGTCCCAAGAAGAAAAAGTTCTCGCGCCGCGCGGACGCCCGGGCCGATGCCATGAACGACGACCGCCCGCCGCCCGCCGACCGTCCGCAAAAGCCCCGGGGCGACAAGCCCTGGGACGGGGCCGGTAAGAAGGCCAAGGGGAAGACATCCTACAAGGTAAAGAAACCGCATCGGGGGCAGGCCCCCGGCGGCCCCAAGTCGGCCGGTGACGCGCCGGTCAAGCGCAAGAAGCCGAAAAAGCACGCCGACTAGGCCACCGTTTCTTCAGTCATATCGGAATCAATCATCTTGTCTCTACGTTTACTCACCGCCCTTGCGGGCTGCTTTTCCTTTGCCGACTGGAAAGGCGACGGATCACCGGTCCATCTTTTCGGCCGCATCAAGACGGAACTTCTGTCGGGCCTGACCGTGTCCCTGGCCCTGGTGCCCGAGGCCGTGGCCTTTTCCTTCGTCGCCGGGGTTCATCCCCTGGTCGGGCTCTATGCGGCCTTCCTGGTCGGCCTGATCACGGCGCTCATCGGCGGCCGGCCGGGCATGATTTCCGGCGCGACCGGGGCCCTGGCCGTGGTCATGGTGGCCCTGGTCGCCAGCCATGGGGTTGAATACCTGTTCGCCACGGTGGTGCTGATGGGCCTTCTTCAGGTCACCGCCGGGCTGCTGCGTCTGGGCAAGTTCATTCGCCTGGTGCCGCACCCGGTGATGATGGGCTTCGTCAACGGCCTGGCGATCGTCATCTTCCTGGCTCAGTTGACGCAGTTCCAGGTCACGGGCGCCGACGGCGCCAAGGTCTGGATGACCGGCTGGCCGCTTGCCGTCATGCTGGGCCTGGTCGGTCTGACCATGGCGATCATCTGGGTGATGCCGAAGATCACCTCCGTCGTTCCCGCACCCCTTGCGGGGATCGCCGTGGTCGCCGCCATCGTCATCGGCTTCGGCCTCGATGTGCCCCGGGTCGGCGATCTGGCGACCATCAAGGGCGGGCTCCCCGAATTCCATATTCCCATGGTGCCGCTGACCCTGGAAACGCTGAAGGTCATCGTCCCCTATGCGGTCATCCTGGCGGCCATCGGCCTGATCGAAAGCCTGTTGACCCTGAACCTGGTCGGCGAGATCACCGGCAAGCGGGGCGGGGCGTCTCAGGAATGCGTCGCCCAGGGCGTGGCCAATACGGTCACGGGCCTGTTCGGCGGGATGGGCGGCTGCGCCATGATCGGCCAATCCATGATCAACGTGCAGTCGGGTGGGCGCACGCGGCTGTCGGGGATTTCGGCGGCGCTGTTTCTGCTGGCCTTCATCCTGGTCGCCTCCAGCCTGATCGAACAGATCCCCCTGGCCGCCTTGGTCGGCGTCATGTTCATGGTCGTCATCGGCACCTTCGCCTGGCAGAGCTTTTTGATCGTGCGCCGCATTCCCCTGACCGACGCCCTGGTCATGGGGCTGGTCACGGTCGTCACCGTGGCCACCGATCTGGCCGTCGCCGTGGTCGTCGGGGTTATCGTCTCGGCCCTGGCCTATGCCTGGAACAACGCGACGCGCATCCATGCCAAGACCTACGAGACGCCCGAGGGCGGCAAGGTTTATCAGATCGAAGGGCCGCTGTTCTTCGGGTCGACCGACGGCTTCGACGAACTGTTCAAACCGGAATCCGACCCGGGCCTGGTCATCATTGATTTCATGAACAGCCGGGTGGTCGATCATTCAGCCCTGCAGGCCATCGAGGCCCTGGCCGTGAAATACAATGCCCAGGGCAAGACCCTGCAGCTGCGGCATTTGTCCAGGGACTGCCACCAGTTGCTCAGCCGCGCCGGCCAGTTGATGCTGGATTCCGACGATGACCCCAACTACGGCATCGCCGTCGACTATTTCGTGAAAACCGGTAGTCTGGGCGGTGCCCACTAATCCTGGGTGTTCCGACGCCGCCGGGGGACCGTTATGGTTACAGTCCGCATCCTGTCCCTGCTTGCCCTGTTGATGTCAGGAGCCGCCATGGCCGCCGATACACCCAAGACCACCGCCCATGATTTCGCCTTTACCGCCATCGACGGCACGCCGCTGCCGCTGAAGGCCTTTGCGGGCAAGGCGGTGCTGGTGGTCAATACGGCGTCGCAATGCGGCTTCACGCCCCAGTATTCAGCCCTGCAGGAGCTGTGGACCCGCTACCGCGACAAGGGCTTCATGTTGCTGGGCGTGCCGTCCAACGACTTCGGCGGGCAGGAGCCGGGCACGGCGGCCGAGATCAAGGACTTCTGCGAGGTCAATTTCAACGTCGACTTTCCGCTCACGGAAAAAGTCGCGGTCACGGGCGAAAACGCCCATCCGTTCTACGTTTGGGCGGGCAAGGAGCTGGGCGTTCTGGCCAAGCCGCGCTGGAATTTTCATAAATACCTGATCGCCCCCGACGGGCGGCTGATCGACTGGTTTTCCACCCCGACCAAGCCGACTGCCCCGCGCGTTCTCAAGGCGGTCGAAGCCGCCCTGCCGGACAAATCCTAGGCGATGATGTCGGGCAGCAGCTGATCTTCCAGGGACGCGATCTCGTCCTTCAGGAACAGTTTGCGCTTTTTGAAGCGCTGCAGCTTGATCTGGTCGAAGGGCATGGAGTCGGCCAGATGACTGATGGCTTCGTCCAGGTCACGGTGTTCGACCTTTAATTCCTCAAGCCTGCGACGTATCGCGTCCTGTTCGTCCATGATGCTCCGTGGGGGAATAGACCGCTAATCCTGCGGCGACGGCTGTTTCCGTCCGCCCGTCTTTCATGATACCAGATTGGTCTGCGAACCTATAGACGCCACTCAGTCAGAATCCAAGAGGGCCGACGCCATGAAACGCCTGGGGCTGCTGACCAGCGGCGGTGACTGTGCCGGACTAAACGCCGCGATCCGCGCCGTGGTGAAGCGCGCGGTGACCGGCTACGGCGCCGAAGTCATTGGTATCCTGCAAGGAACCCGAGGCCTGATGGAGCGGCCCGTGAAGGCTCGCCCGCTGGACCTGGCGATCTTTACCGGCGATATCCTGCGTCAGGGCGGCACCATGCTGGGCACCGTCAACAAGGGCAATCCCTTTAGCTTTCCGGACGGCAAGGGTGGGCAGTCCGACCGTTCGGCCGAGGTTCTGGACGGTATCCGCGAGCTTGGCCTGGACGCGCTCATCGGCATCGGCGGGGACGGCTCCATGCGCATCCTCAAGCGCCTGGCCGGACAGGGAAACCTGCCGTTCGTCGGCATTCCCAAAACCATCGACAACGACGTGCCCGGCACGGAAATGTGCATCGGCTACCACACCGCCGTGGCGACGGCGGTGGAGGCCCTGGATCGCCTGCAGCCTACGGCGGCCAGCCATCAGCGCGTCATGGTGCTGGAGGTCATGGGCCGCGACGCGGGGCATATCGCGCTCGCGGCCGGCATCGCCGGCGGCGCCGACGTGATCCTGATCCCGGAAATTCCCTACGACCCGGCGGCCGTCACCGCCAAATTGGCGACCGTCGCCCAGGAAGGCCGCAACCACGCCCTGGTCATCTGCGCCGAAGCGGCGAAGCCCGTCGGCGGCCATATCGAAACCCGGGTCGATCCCGGCGGCACGGCCCATTACGGCGGGGCCGGGCAGGTCGTGGGCGGGGAGATCGCCAAGGCCACGGGGGCCGACGTGCGGGTCACCGTGCTGGGCCATGTGCAGCGCGGCGGCATGCCGACCAGCATCGACAGGCTTCTGGCCTCGGCCTTTGGCGTCCATGCCGTGGACCTGGCGGCGGCGGGGCGCACCGGGCGCATGGTCGGCTGGCAGGGCGGAGACACCTTCGATACGGCGCTGAAGGATCTGCCCGACGGGCCGCGCTGCGTCGATCTGGAGGGCTCCCAGGCGCGCACGGCGCGGGGGCTCGGCATCTGCCTGGGCGACCGCTGATCCCTCCGCCGAGGTCGGCCAGGATTTTTCCCGGGGCAATCGGCCGAAAATGAAAATCAGGCGGAAAAACAAAGGGTTATCGCCACGAAACTATCTGTCGTTCTCAGGCCGATAGGTTTATTTTTGTTCCAATTTCAGCTACCATGACACTGTCGTGACAATCACGCTTGATAAGGGCTGTCGACGGCCTGACGGCCCACCATTGAGGAAGGAGTTCGTCGCCATGAGTCTTGAACAACGGTTGGAAGCCTTAAAGGTACGTCATTCAACTCTGGAAGACCTGATCCAACAGGAAAGCTCAAGACCTCTCCCCGACAACGTTGAAATTCACGCCCTCAAGAAAGAAAAACTCAGGATCAAAGACGAAATCGTGGATATCGCCACCCGACACTAAGGGCGGCGGCGCTTCCGCGCGGACGGACGCCGGGCGTTACCCCGGCAGCCGCCTCCCGCCGCGACGCGTTTCAGACAACCGGGGAACAAAAGACGCGGCAGCCTGCGAGGGCTGCCGCGTTTTGTTTCGGGCATGATCTAATTACGCCTCCGCCGCCGCTTCCCTTAGCTTGAACTTCTGGATCTTGCCCGTGCTGGTCTTCGGCAGGTCGCCGAACACTACGGTCTTCGGGCATTTGTAATGGGCCAGATTGTCGCGGCAGAATTGGATGATGTCGTCGGCCGTCGGTGCCGGCACGCCGGCTTTCAACTCCACGAAGGCGCAGGGGGTTTCGCCCCATTTGTCGTCGGGCTTGGCGACCACGGCGGCGGTCATGACGGCCGGATGCTTGTACAGCACGCTTTCGACCTCGATGGACGAGATGTTCTCGCCGCCCGAGATGATGATGTCCTTGGACCGGTCCTTGAGCTCGATATAGCCGTCCGGATGCATGACGCCGAGGTCGCCGGAGTGGAACCAGCCGCCGGCAAGGGACTTTTCCGTGGTCCCCGGATTCTTCAGATAGCCCTTCATGACGATATTGCCCTGGAACATGGCCTCGCCCATGGTTTTGCCGTCGGCGGGCACGGGCTGCATGGTGTCCGGGTCGATGATCTGCAGGTCGTTGAGGGCGTGATAGGGCACGCCCTGGCGGGCATTGAGCCGCGCCTGTTCCTCGATCGGCAGGTCGCTCCATTCCGGATGCCAGGCGCACATCACGGCGGGGCCGTAGGTTTCCGTCAGGCCGTAGGCATGGGTGACCTCGATGCCGTGGCGCTGCATGGCTTCGAGGGTCGCCGCCGGCGGCGGCGCGGCGGCGGCCATGAACTTGACCTTGTGGGAGAATTCCTTGCGTTCCGCGTCGCTGGCATTGACGACGAAACTCATGACGATGGGCGCGCCGCACATGTGGGTGACCTTATGGTCGGCGATGGCGGCATAGATGGTGGCCGAATTGACCCGGCGCAGGCAGATGTTGGTGCCGCCCAGGGCCGCGATGGTCCAGGGGAAGCACCAGCCATTGCAGTGGAACATGGGCAGGGTCCAGAGATAGACCGGATGGTGCGCCATGTTCCAGCCGACGGCGTTGGAGACCGCGTTCAAATAAGCGCCCCGGTGATGATAGACCACGCCCTTGGGGTCGCCCGTGGTGCCGGAGGTATAGTTGAGGGAGATCGCCTGCCATTCGTCCTTGGGCAGGTCCCATTGGAAATCCTCGTCCCCTTCGGCCATCAGGCTTTCGTAATCGGTTTCGCCCAGGGTGACGTGCTTATGGTCGGCTTCGGAATCGACGATGTCGATGACCAGGATATCGCGGTCGATCAGGGCGAGGGCCGCTTTCACCGTCGGCGCGAATTCCGTATCGGTCAGCAGACACTTGGCCTCGCCGTGGTTGAGGCAAAAGGCGATGGCCTCCGCGTCCAGGCGCACGTTGAGCGTATTGATGACCGCCCCCAGCATGGGCACGGCGAAGATGGACTCATACATCTCGGGCGTATTCGCCCCCATGATGGCGACCGTATCCAGATGGCCGATGCCCCGCTTGGACAGGGCCGAGGCCAGTTTCTTCGTCCGCGCGTAGGTCTCGCGCCAGGTGAAGCGCTTGGCGCCATGGATCACCGAGGGATGATCGGGATACACGCGGGCCACCCGTTTCAGGAAGGTGTTGGGGGACAGGGGGGTATAATTGGCGCGAACCGCGTCTAGGGCGCGTTCATACATATTGACTTCGCTCAAGTCAGCCTCCGGCGAAAACGGTTATGTTCGGGCCAGTTCGTTGACCGCGGACGAGGGGCACAATGTGCCACAAAGCACCTTGGCAAAAAACGCTGTTTTGGCCCACACTGCACAGATAAATGGCGCCGCCCCGGGGCAGGGGATCGGGCGCTAAAACGGCCAAAGCGCTGAAAAATGGGAGGTTCCACCGATGACCAATGCCTATGACGTAGCTTACGCGCGTTCTCTCGACGATCCGGACGGTTTCTGGGGCGAGGCGGCGGAGGCGCTGGTCTGGACCAAGAAATGGGACAAAGTGCTGGATGACAGCGGGGCGCCCATCTACCGCTGGTTCACGGGCGGTGAGCTGAACACCTGTTACAACTGTCTGGATCGTCATGTCGATGAAGGCAACGGCGGCCGCACGGCCCTGATCTATGACAGCCCGGTCACCGGCGGCACGCAACGCAGCTATTCCTATCTGGAACTGCGCGACGAGGTCGCCAAATTCGCGGGCGCCCTGGCGGCCCAGGGCGTGGGCAAGGGCGACCGGGTCGTCATCTACATGCCCATGGTGCCGGAAGCGGCCATCGCCATGCTAGCCTGCGCGCGCCTAGGGGCCATTCATTCCGTGGTGTTCGGCGGGTTCGCCTCGAACGAACTGGCCGTGCGCATCGACGACGCCAAGCCCAAGGCCGTGGTCAGCGCGACCTGCGGGATCGAGGTCAACCGGGTCATCGAATACATGCCGCTGCTGCAAGGGGCCATTGATCTGGCCAAACACAAGCCGGACACGGTGATCATCCTGTCCCGCCCGGAATGCGAGGTCGATCTGGCGGCCTACGGCTATCTCGACTGGGCCACGGTGGCGGCCAAGGCCGCCCCCCACGATTGCGTGCCCGTGGCGGCGACGGACCCGCTGTATATCCTCTATACCTCGGGCACCACGGGCGAGCCCAAGGGCGTGGTGCGCGACAACGGCGGCCACGCGGTGGCGCTCAAATGGTCCATGAAATACGTCTATGACGCGGACCCGGGTGATGTCTATTGGGCGGCCTCGGACGTCGGTTGGGTGGTCGGCCATTCCTATATTGTCTATGCGCCGCTGCTCCACGGCTGCACGACGATCTTCTACGAAGGCAAGCCCGTGGGCACGCCCGATGCCGGGGCCTTCTGGCGGGTCATCGCCGATCACAAGGTGAAGATCTTGTTCACCGCGCCTACGGCCTTCCGCGCCATCAAGAAGGAAGACCCCAACGGGGAGTTCCTGAAGAAATACGACATGTCCTCGTTCAAGATGCTGTTCCTGGCGGGCGAGCGGACCGATCCGCCGACCCTGGAATGGGCCGAGAAGACCCTAGGCGTGCCGGTTATCGACCATTGGTGGCAGACCGAAACGGGCTGGGCCATTGCGTCCAACTGCATGGGATTACACCGTTTTCCGGTAAAGGCGGGTTCGCCGACCAAGCCGTGCCCCGGCTGGAACGTCCAGGTCCTGGACGAAGAAACCCACGAGCCCGTCAAGCCCGGGGAAATCGGTGCCATCTGCGTCAAGCTGCCCATGCCGCCGTCCAGCCTGCCGACCCTGTGGAACGCCGATAAGCGCTTCCGCGAGGCCTATCTGAATGAATATCCGGGCTACTACAAAACCGCCGATGCCGGTGTGTTCGACGAAGACGGCTATATCTCGATCATGGCGCGCACGGACGACATCATCAACGTGGCGGGCCATCGCCTGTCGACGGGCGGGATGGAAGAGGTTTTGGCCGCCCATCCCGATGTCGCCGAATGCGCCGTGATCGGTGTGGCCGACGACATGAAGGGCCAGTTGCCCATCGGCTTCCTGGTGCTCAAGGCCGGCGTGACCAAGGGGGCCGACGAGATCGTCGACGAGGTCGTGACGCTTGTCCGCCAGCGGATCGGCCCCGTCGCGGCCTTCAAGCAGGCGACGGTGGTCCCGCGCCTGCCCAAGACGCGGTCCGGCAAGATTTTGCGCGGCACCATGCAGAAAATCGCCGACAACGAGCCTTGGAAGATGCCGGCGACCATCGACGACCCAGCCATTCTCGAGGAAATCACCGACGCGTTGAAGGACATCGGCTACGGCGCGTCCCGCAAGGGCTAAGTCGTGCCCCTATGACCTAACTGTTTTTCCTGTCTGGCCCATTGAGGCTGGACGCCGGATCAGGCATGGTGCGGGCAACGGGCGGCGCGCGGCCGCTTGAGGGTGCGCTGCGCCCGCTTCCCTAACCAAAAATTCGAGGATATCCACCATGTACAACGATGTCTTGCTGTTCATCGACGGCGAATGGACCAAGGCGGCCGCGGGCCGCACGATGCCGGTTGAAAACCCGGCCACGGGCGAAGTCATCGGCACCGTCGCCCATGCGGATCAGAGCGACTTGGACCGGGCGCTGGAAGCCGCCGACAAGGGATTCAAGGAATGGCGGCAGGTCTCGGGCTTCGACCGCGCCAAGGTGCTGCGCAAGGCGGCCGATCTGCTGCGCGAGCGCGCCGACAAGATCGCGCCCCTGATGACCCTGGAACAGGGAAAGACCCTGCCGGAAGCCAAGGGCGAAATCATGGTCGCCGCCGACGTCACCGACTGGAACGCCGAGGAAGCGCGCCGCACCTATGGCCGCATCATTCCGGCCCGTGCCGGCAACGTCTATCAGATGGTGATCAAGGAGCCCGTGGGCCCCGTCGCCGCCTTCACGCCCTGGAACTTCCCCATCAACCAAGCCGTGCGCAAGATTGCCTGCGCCCTTGCAGCCGGCTGCTCCATCATCGTCAAGGCGGCCGAGGAAACCCCGTCGTCGCCGGCGGAACTGGTCCGCTGCTTCGCCGATGCGGGCGTGCCCGCTGGGGCCATCAACCTGGTCTATGGCGTGCCGGCGGAAATTTCCGAATACCTGATTCCGCATCCGGTGATCCGCAAGATTTCCTTCACCGGGTCGACCGTGGTCGGCAAGCATCTGGCGGCCCTGGCCGGCACGCATATGAAGCGTGCGACCATGGAACTGGGCGGTCATGCGCCGTCCATCGTATTCGACGACGCCGATGTCGATCTCGCGGTGAAGATCCTGCGCGCCAATAAGCAGCGCAACGCGGGCCAGGTCTGCGTATCGCCGACCCGTTTCCTGATCCAGGAAGGCGTGTACGAACAGTTCGTCGACAAGTTCACGAACGGCATGAAATCCATCAAGGTCGGCGACGGCATGTCCGCCGACAGCCAGATGGGCCCGATGGCCAACCCCCGGCGCATCACCGCCATGGAGGAATTCATCGGCGACGCCGTGCAGAAGGGGGCCAGCCTGAAGACCGGCGGCAAGCGCATCGGCAACAAGGGCAACTTCTTCGAGCCCACCGTGCTGACCGACGTTCCCCTGGATGCGCGCATCATGAACGAAGAACCCTTTGGCCCGGTCGCCGTGATTGCGCCGTTCAAGGGCTTTGACGATGTGGTCGCGGAAGCCAACCGGCTGCCCTTCGGCCTGGCCGCCTATGCCTATACGGGATCGGCCAAGACGGCGCAGGACCTGGCGACCAGCGTGGAAAGCGGGATGATTTCCATCAACCACCACGGCATCGCCCTGCCGGAAACGCCGTTTGGCGGCGTCAAGGATTCGGGCTACGGCTCCGAAGGCGGCACGGAAGCCATCGAAGCCTATCTGAACCCGAAGTTCGTGACCCAGGCGAGCCTCTAGGCACCGCCGCAAACCCTCTACAGGGCATGGAGAGAGCCATGACGGACCTGACCCAGGCGGGCGGCGACGCCCTTGCCAAATCCCATGACCAGGCCAAGGCGCGCTATGGCGATATCCGGGGCCGCAACCTGGCCCTGGACATGACCCGCGGCAAGCCATCGGCGGCGCAGTTGGATTTATCCGATGCGCTGCTGACCAACGTAACGGCGGAGGACGTGCGTGACGACGACGGCACGGACCTGCGCAATTACGGCGGCCTGGCCGGGACACCGGCCTGCCGCAAGCTGTTCGGTGACTACCTGGGTGTGCCCGCCGATCAGGTCGTGATCGGCGGCAACTCGTCCCTGCAGATGATGTACGGGGTTCTGGCCCGCGCCATGACCTTCGGTGTCGTGGGCGGGAAGGGGCCTTGGCGGGACGAAGGGGCGACCGTGATCTGCCCCGTGCCCGGCTATGACCGGCATTTCGCGATTTGCGAGGAACTGGGCCTGGACATGGTGTCCGTCGACATGAAAGACGACGGGCCCGACATGGATGCGGTCGAGGAATTGGTCAAAGACCCCAAGGTCAAAGCCATCTGGTGCGTGCCCAAGTATTCCAACCCGACGGGGGCGACCTATTCGGACGCCGTCGTCGACCGGCTGGCCACGATGAAAGCGGCGGCACCCGATTTCCGCATCCTGTGGGACAACGCCTATGCCGTCCACCATCTGGGCCAGGGACTGGACGAAGTTGCCGACATTCTCACCGTCTGTGAAAAAGCTGGCTGCCCGGACCGCCCGTTCATCTTCGGTTCGACCTCCAAGATCACCTATGCGGGGGCCGGCATTGCCGTGTTCGCCGGGTCCAAGGCCAACGTCAAGGACGCCCTGGACCATCTGTTCTTCGAAACCATCGGGCCGGACAAGATCACCCAGCTGCGTCAGGTGAAGTTCTTCAAGGATATGGACGGCATTCTCGCCCACATGGACGGTCATGCGGAGCTCTGCGCGCCCAAATTCAAGGCCGTGGACGACGCGCTGACCAAGCATCTTGCGGGCAAGGGCATCGCGACCTGGACCCGGCCCAAGGGCGGCTATTTCGTCAGCCTGGACGTGCTCGACGGTTGCGCCAAGGAGGTCATCCGCCTGGCCGGTGAGGCCGGGGTCAAGCTGACCCCCGCCGGATCCTGCTTCCCCTATGGCAAGGACCCCAACGACCGCAATATCCGCCTCGCCCCGACGTTGCCGCCCCTGGAAGAGGTCGTCCAGGCCATGGAAGTGGTTTGCGCCTGCGTCGAGTTGGCCTGTTTGAACAAACTGGCGGCCGACGCCGCGTGACGGGCACCGCCCCTCGGCCCGCGCCTGCCGCGCCGGATATGGGCGAGGGGGGCTGGCATTGGGGGGCTGCGGCCGCCGCCACGTTCTGCATTTGCGTCTGGGGTGCCGTGCCGCTGGTGACCAAGGTCGCCGCCCAGGAAATGGACGGCCTGTTGGTCGGTATCCTGCGCGTCGTGTTCTGCCTGCCCGTGGTGGCGGTGATGCTGGCCGGCCGGCGCCGGCCCGTGCCCCGCAGTTGGCCCTTGTGGCGCGCCCTGACGCTGGTCGGCCTGTCGTCCTTCATCGGCTTTCCCGTGCTGTTCAGCCTGGGCCAAAGCATGACTACGGCCAGCCACGGCGGCCTGATCCTGGCCTCGGCCCCGATCCTGACCGGCATCGTCGCGGCCCTGTGGCACCGCAAGCTGCCCGGGCTGGCCTGGGTCGCGGGCGCCATTCTAGGGTTTGCCGGGGTCGCCACATTGATCCTGATCCGGGCCGAGGGCATGCCGACGGACGCCCGGCCATCCCTGGTGGGGGACTTGATCGTCCTCGCCGGCGTGTTGTCTGTCGCGGTCGGCTATGTGTCGGGGGCACAGTTGTCCAAGACCCTGGGGCCGGCCACCGTGACCTTTTGGGCCAATCTGGTGGCGTCCCTGCTGATCCTGCCCTGGGCCATATGGTGGCTTGCGGCCATTGATCTGGGCGCCGTCAGCTGGGACACCTGGACGGGGATCGTCTATCTGGCGGCCTTCGCCCAGGTCATCAATTTCGTGCTGTGGTATTGGGCCATGGAAAAGGGCGGGATCGCGCGCATCGCGGCGTTCCAGTTCGTGCAGCCGGTAATCACCTTGATCCTGGCCGTGATATTCCTGGGCGAACTGATGACCCTGCCGCTGCTGGCGTCAGCGGCGCTGATCCTGGCCGGGGTCGGCCTGTGTCAGTTCAAGCGTTAGGGGCGCAGGTCAGGATCAGTCCTGATTGCTTTCGGAAGACGGCCACACGCTTTCGGCGGTCGGCGTCGGCGCGGTGACAGGCTCGGCCGGTGCCGGCGGTGCCGCCGGTTCCATGCCCTGGGCGCCGGAAGCCTGGGTCGCCGGGCCGTGGTTATTGCCGGCGCGGGCACGGGCGATGGCGATGACCTTTTCCAGGTCGTCCGCCGTACACAGGCCCAAACCCACCGGGTTCTGCGGCTTGATGTTCGACGTATTCCAGTGCGAGCGGTCGCGCACCGACACGATGGTCGGCTTGGTCGTGCCGATCAGCTTGGAAATCTGGCCGTCCGACATTTCCGGATAGTTCTTCACCAGCCAAGCGATGGCGTCGGGCCGGTCCTGGCGCTTGGCCACGGGGGTGTAGCGCGCACCCTTGGACTTCTTCGGCAGCGGCAGATTGGGCTTGGCGGCTTTCAGGCTGGCCGAGGGGTCGCCTTCGCAGCGGGTTAGTTCCTCTTGGGTCAGCTCACCGGTCTGAACGGGGTCGAGCCCCTGCATTCCGACGGCAACTTCGTCGTCGGCGATGGCCTGGACTTCCAGTTCATGCAGACCGCAGAATTCGGCGATCTGCCTGAAGGTGAGGGCCGTGTTCTCCACGAGCCAGACGGCTGTGGCCTTCGGCATCAACGGACGCGCCATAATTACCTTCCCATTCGGAGTTGGATTTCGGGATTGTCTGATCGACCAGCACGCCCCCGCGCGTACGGGGACGCACCGGAACTTGCGACGTTATATAGGCACAAGGGCCCTCGGGTCAAAGGATCAGATTGATTTTGGGGGCTATTCTGCAACCTGGAACACGATTTTTCCGATGTGTTGGTTGGATTCCATCAATTCATGGGCTTCGCGCGCCTGATCCAGGGAAAAAGTCTTGTAAATCACGGGTTTGACCGCGCCTTTCTCGATCAGCGGCCACACGGTCTCCCGCACGGCCTTGGCGATCACGCCTTTGCGCGCGACCGATTGCGCGCGCAAGGTGGACCCGGTGATGGTCAGGCGTTTCAACATCAACGGCATGAAATTGATTTCGGCCTTCGATCCCTTCATGAAGGCGATATTGACCAGGCGCCCGTCGCGGTTCAGGGATTTCAGGTTCTTTTCGATGTAGTCGCCGCCGACCATGTCCAGGATCACGTCGACCCCCTTGCCGCCGGTGAATTCCTTGGCGGCGGCGACAAAGTCCTCTTCCTTGTAATTGACGGCCCGTTCCGCGCCCAAATCCAGGCAGGCCTGGCATTTCTCGGCGCTGCCGGCGGTGGCGATGACCTTCGCGCCCAGACGGCTCGCGACCTGGATCGCCGTGGTGCCGATGCCGGACGTGCCGCCGTGGACCATCAGGGCCTCGCCCGGTTTCAGGTCGCCGCGTTCGTACAAATTGGTCCACACGGTGAAGAAGGTTTCCGGCAGCGCCGCCGCTTCAACCATGGACAGGCCTTTCGGCACGGGCAGGCATTGCTCGGTGGGGGCCGTGACGTATTCGCCATAGCCGCCGCCCGCGACCAACGCGCAGAGCGCATCGCCCACGGCCCAGCCTTCGACCCCTTCGCCCAGGGCCGCAACCGTGCCGGAAACCTCCAGCCCGGGAATGTCCGTGACGCCCTCGGGCGGTGCGTAATGGCCCAGGCGCTGGACCACGTCGGGGCGGTTGACGCCGGCGGCGGCGACCTTGATCAGAACCTCGCCTTTGGCGGGGGCGGGCACGGGACGGGTCGTGATGCGCAGTTGTTCCGGGCCGCCGGGTTCGGCGATTTCGACGCAGGTCATTTCCGTAGGCAGGGACATGGGGGCTATCCGTTCGCTATTGGGTTTTCGAAAGGCCCCTTCACCTAGTAGATTGAGCCCCCAAAGTGCAAGAGGGCAAAGTGCAGAAAGGGACGGCGCCATGGCAATGGACGCGGACGACCTGGAACCGCCGAAGAAAAAGGCGGATCTGAAAAACCTCGAGGTGATGTCGATCGAGGCGTTGAACGACTATATCGCCGATCTTGAGACGGAAATCGCCCGGGTGCGCGAGACCATCGCGGCCAAGGAAGCGGCGCGGAAAAGCGCCGACAGCTTTTTCAAGACGTAGACGCGTCCTGTTCCGCTGCGGCGCGGGCCGCCGACACCGCGCGCTTCTTGCGCCGCGAGGCCATGAACATCAGCCAGCCGATCGGGCCCAGGAACAACACGATCACCAGCCAGCCCATGCGCGGGCTGAACGGGCAGGCGGCGCCGTCTGCGGCGGCTTTGGCGGCGGAAATATCCTTCGACAAGGCGACATGGATCAGCGGCAGGACGTAGCCGATCACGATCACGGCCCAGGCGGCGGCAGGCGACATGGGATTTCCTCTGCGTTCGATTAGGAGAAACTTAACATCCCAAGGATAGGCTGCAAGCAGGACACGAGGCGAAAGTGTCCTTTATTTCCATGCCTCCCTGAAAACTCGACGACCGCCCTCCCAACCCGGGGGCGGTTATTTTTATGGCGAGACGGGAACGATTGCCGGAAATTCCGGATGGTTCTTCGAGCTTGTCAATAACCCTTTGCAGTTGACGGGTATAGGGCGGCTGGTTACGCTTTCCCGGTCATTCAGGCGAGTTTGACAGGTATGAGGCATATAAAATAATTAAGGGGCCGCCGGGCAAACCGGCGGCCCTAAATCATTTCCGGCCCCGCCTGCCGGCCTTCCCGATGATCCACGACGAAAAGTGCCCCGCCATGGCCGACGCCTCGACCCCCGAAACCCGCGATGCCTATCCCCATATTCTGGAAATCCAGACCCGTTGGATGGACAACGACATCTATGGCCACGTCAACAACGTGACCTATTACAGCTACTTCGACACGGTGGTGAACAGCTACCTGATCGACGCGGGGGGGCTGGACATCCACGATGGCACGGTCGTCGGTTTCGCGGTCGAGACGACCTGCCGGTTCTTCAAGCCGGTCGCCTTTCCGGAAAAGCTGGCGGCGGGGCTGCGGGTCGGCAAGCTGGGCAATTCCAGCGTCCGTTACGAGATCGCCATCTTCAAGGACGGCGAGGACACGGCCACCGCCGCCGGCCATTTCGTCCATGTTTTCGTCGACCGTCGGACGGACCGGCCGACGCCGGTCCCGGCGGCCATCCGCGCGGCCCTGGAAAAGCTTGTCGTGGCGGGCGGTGGCCAATGACCGAAGACGCCGCCAATCCGCGCCTGGTGCCGCTGTCGGGCTATGCCTACCGTATGGAAATCCCGACCCGGTTCGGTGACAACGACATGCTGGGCCATGCCAACAATGTCGCCTACAACCGCTATATCGAATCCGTGGTCACCCAGTTTCAGATGCAGGAAGCGGGGGTCGACTACGTCAAGAATCGCATCGCGCCGGTGGTGGTGGAAACGCTGTGCCGCTTTCACCGCTCCCTCAGTTATCCGGAAACCGTGCAGGCGGGATTGCGGGTCGGGCGCCTGGGCAATTCCAGCGTCACCTTCCTGATCGGCCTGTTCGGCGCGGATGACCATGCCACCGCCGCGGCCACGGGGCATTTCATTCATGTCTACACGGATCGGGACACGGAAACCGCCGTGCCCATGCCGGCCGCCGCCCGCGCCGTCTACGAACGCTTCCGGTAGGCGGATAAAAGAAAGGGCACGCCCGGTTTCCCGGGCGCACCCCTTCCGTCTGACGTAAATGCGGGGGCCTAGGCGGCCTTTTGTTCAACCAGTTTCGGCTGTCCGCTGGCGATCTCGATCTTGCGGGGTTTCTTCTCCTCGGGAACGATGCGTTCCAGTTCAATGTGCAGAAGCCCGTTTTCGAGGGCGCCGCCTTTGACCTCGATATGGTCGGCAAGCTGGAAGCGGCGTTCAAACGCGCGGCCGGCGATGCCGCGGTGCACGTAGACCACGTTGTCGTCCTTGGCGTCCGCATGCTTGCCGGTGACGGTCAGCGTGCCTTCATTGACGGTGACGTCCAGGTCGTTCTCGCCGAAGCCGGCAACGGCCATGGTGATCCGATAGGTGTCTTCGCCCAACTGTTCGATGTTGTAGGGCGGATAGGAATTGCCGTCGTCATGGCGCATGGCGCTGTCGAGCAAGCGCTCAAGGCGATCGAAGCCGACGGAATGACGGAACAGGGGGGTGAAATCGATGGTACGCATAACCAAGTCCTCCTTAACGAAGCGATATGGTGCCCGCCAGCGCGAGGTGCCGTTAAAGGCCGCCATAATGGCCGGCCCAACGAACCGCGCGGGTCGGGCGGTTCAGGTCTTGCGGGCCCCGTCCGGGCACCCGCTTCCAGGCATGAGATAGGGTCGGGAAAATTGCTGCGCAAGTCCCCGGGCGGAAAATTAGCCGCCCTGAAACCCGGGAAGTGTCAGCGAGTTAGGAAGCTTTGGCCGCGTTACCGGACTGCCACATGACTTCGTAGAGATTGACGTCCCCCTCGAAGCCCTTCATCGCGAAACCGCCTGCTGCCTTGAAGGAAATGCCCTTGCCGGTGCAGATACCGCGCACGGTTTCCGACACGAAGATCTGGTCCGCCTGGGCCTTGTCGACAATGCGGGCCGCCAGCTGGACGGTCGTCCCGAACAGGTCGTTGTCTTCGGCAATGGGCTCGCCCGCGTTGATGCCGATCTTCAGCTTGAGCGGCAAGGCCGGGTTCGATCCACGAAGCTGGATGGTTTCTTTCTGGATTTCGATCGAGGCTTCGACCGCGTTGGTCGGCTGATCGAAGGAGCACATCATGCCGTCGCCCGTGTGTTTGACCTCGCGACCGTGATAGCGGGTCAGGTTCTCACGCACGATCTTGTTGTGGGCGCGCACGACCTCCTGCGCCCCGGCGTCGCCCAGTTCCTGGGTCAGGGCCGTGGAGCCGGCGATGTCCGTAAACAACACGGCGACAACGCGGGCCTGGGCTTCCTTGGGTTTCGGCTTGTTCCAATCCTCAAGCGCCGTTTTCAGGTGGCTCGGCCCCGAGGCGTTGTCCGTCAGGTGGTTGGCCATGGCGTTGCGGCCGGCCTGGAACATGCTCATGTAACGGGAGTCCTGCAGCAGGTATTCCTCGTAACGGTCGGCGAAGGAAGCCGCGTGGGATTTCTTGAAACCCATGACCTGGACGCTGTCGGCCAGGATGCGGGCGCGGGTCGAACCATCCAGGTCCCGCTTCGACGACAGGCTTTCACAGGCCCCCGCCAGGAACAGGTTGATCCCGAACTTGGTGAAATTGTCGAGTTTCTTCTTGTCCTGGCCGGTGACCTCGAGGAGTTGGCCCAGGAATTTCATCATGTAGGCCTTCTGCTTTTCGCCGGCGGCATCAAGCTGCGGCTGCTGATCCTGGGCGGCGCCGTACTTTTCGGCTTCCAGGGTCACGCCACGTTTGGTCTCGTCGTTGTCCAGCTGTTCGCGAAGGCGCTCGTTCGCCGTGTCATCCGTTTCGCCCGTTTCGCCGCGCGCGGCGTCTTCGGCCTTGGCCTGTTCGCGCCAGTCGCCGATCGAGCCTTCGGGCTTTTCCAGCTCGACTTCCATGGTATTCGCCGGCGGCTGGCCCAGCGCCGCGACCGCCTTGTCGAGAATGGAATTCACGCTGTTGTCCGTCGGACGCGGCGCGGGCGCGCCATTGGCCGCCTGCCGCCCCTTGAGCCGGATGTTCCGCAGGTAGGTGACGGCCAGGGTCGAGGCCGTCAGCAGGAAGCTCGCGACGAACACCAGGAAGATGGCGTTGGCTTCGACCGTGCCAGAAATCTTGTAGCCGAACAGCATTTTGCCGCTGAAATACCAGGAAAAGGCGACGGCGAACCCGCCCGACACCAGCAGGCTGACCAGGGCCAGCATGAGCATCTTGATGACGACGCCTGTCGCCGTTGCGGTGATGCTGTTGGCATTGCTGGCTCTGCGACGCTTCTTCGGCGAATCATCGTCGTCGTAATAATCGTCATCGTCGTAGTCATCGTCGTCGCCGCGGGACATGGACCAGTCGTCGCCGCCGCCGCTTTCACCGCGTCCGGCACCGATGTCGCGGAAACCTTTGTGTTCTTCGGCACCCTTGGGGCCGCGATAGATGGTCGTGTCCTGGTGGTTGCCGAGTTCGCTGTCATAGGTTTCCTTGACCACCTTGACGGCATCGAAACCGGGCGTTTTTTCGATCTTCTTGGCTTCTTCGATGGCTTTCTCACGGTGCGCGGCGCCGAACTGGGCGTGAATCGACCAGCGGCCAGCCTGCTGCACGTGGACCTCAAAATGAATGTGTCTTGCCATGGCCGATACCCCAGCCGCTCCCCGTTAATCTGACTGCTTTACCGATATAGCCATAAATCGCCTTCCCCAGTCGACCAAGGCTACCGGATGTTCAGCATTTCCCAGAAGAGCAATTTTGATGCAGGTGGGTAAACATTTCCCTACCCGATTACGTAAAAGTTAGCATAGCTGCCCAGGCCATGGGAGGGGTTGATTTTACCCAACCGATCCATGGATTGCGCAAGGAAAAGGGCGCCCCCCCTGGGGGTGCGCCCTCGTGCACGTCGATTTAGGCTGCGGCAATCGCCGCACCATCCCCGAAGGGACGGCCTACCTACATCTTCAGGCCACTGTTCCCGAACCGCTTGTTGAAGCGCGCAAGGCGCCCGCCGGCATCAACCAGGCGGTGACCGCCGCCCGTCCAAGCCGGATGGCTTTTCGGGTCGACTTCCAACTTCAGCACATCGCCGGGGTTGCCCCAGGTGCTGCGCGTCGTGAACGAGGTACCGTCCGTCATCTGGACAGTGATTTCGTGGTAATCCGGGTGGATATCTTTTTTCATTTGGCTTGGCTCCGGCAAACGAGGCGCCCTATATACAGACATGCCCTCCCATGCGCAAGGCTTCATGGGAACCCGTTCCGGCAGCCGCCGTTTCGAATGAAATTTAAAGGAGTTTCCCCCGCATGTCCCTGGACGAGACGTCATTCACACGCATCGCCGACGATACCCTGGAATCCTTCATGGACGCGATCGAGGCGGTGATCGGTGATCAGGCCGACGTGGATCTGGAAGGGGGCATTCTGACCATCGACCTGGATACGGGCGGCCAGTACGTCATCAACAAGCATGCCCCCAATTGTCAGATCTGGATGTCGTCACCGGCCAGCGGCGCCACCCATTACGGCTATGATCCCGAAACCAAACAGTGGTGCTGCACGCGGTCGGGCGACCGGTTGGATGAAAAACTGGCGGCCGAGCTCAAGGCGTCAACGGGGGTCGCCGTCCGCTTGTGACGGTCGGGCGGCCTGTGTTGCCGCCGGAACGGCGAGGGCGATCAGCAGCACCGCCGCCATGATCAGGGCCCCCGAAAAGTAGGGCCAATCCCGCCCGACCTGGGCGAACAGCATCCCCGCCCAGGCCGGCCCCAGGACGCGGGCCATGGTCGTCACCGACCGCGTTACACCCATCACGCCGCCCTGGTCCGTGTCGGGAACCTGTTGAGAGATCAAGCTGTTATAGGCGGGGTTGATGACGCTGAAGCCGTAGGCGGCAACGGCCATGGCGGCCAACAGGTGCCAGACCTCGGTACAGAAGGGGATGGCACCGATCCCAAGCGCCAGGGCGATCGACCCCTGCACCAAAAGGGCACGCTCCCCGAAGCGCTTGGCCAAGCGCCCCATTAGACCGCCCTGGACCGCCGCCGAGAGCAGACCGACATAGGCGAACAACCAGCCGTTTTGCTCCGGCCCCCAGTCGAAGACGCGCCGGGACCACATGGCAAAGGTGGTTTCCAGACCCGCGAACACGAAGGTCGCGAGAAACCCGAGCAGCATCAGCAAGCCGACGCCCGGCAGGCGCAGCGCATTTGCGAACTGGGCCAGACGCTGCTGACGCGGCAGGGCCGCCGCGCGGGCGCGAACCTCGGCGGAAAGGGATTCCGGCAGCTTCACAATGCCCAGCACCAGCGCCAACAAGGACAGGCCGGCCGCGGCCAGGGCGGGGCTGCGGTAATCGGCGGTCAACGGATCCGGGCCGGCCAGGATGCCGCCGATGGCCGGGCCCAGGATGAACCCGATGCCGAAGGCGGCACCGATCATTCCCATGCCCTTGGCACGGTTCTCTTTGGTCGTGATGTCGGCGACGTAGGCGAAGGCGGCGGATATGTTACCGGCCATCAGGCCGCCCAGGGCACGCGCCATGAACAGCATCCACAGGGCGTCGGCGAAGGCCAACCAGATATAGGCCGCCGCGGCCCCCGCGAGGCTCAGCAACAGGACGGGCCGCCGTCCGGCGCGGTCGCTCAACCGTCCCCACAGGGGGGCGGAAACGAACTGCGCCAGGGAATAGGTCGCCATCAGCAGGCCGACGGTCTGCGGGTCGGCCTGGAAATGTTCGCCGTAGAACGGCAGCAGCGGGATGATGATGCCGAAACCGATAAGGTCGACGACGACGATCAGGAAAATGGGAAGCATATTGTGGCGGCCGATCAGCGTTGGGTCAGTTTCAATTCGATCCGGCGGTTCCGCCGCAGCGCGATTTCATCGCCGCCCGGATCAATGGGCCGGTTGGCGGCGAACCCCGCGGCGACGAGACGCACCGGCGGCAAGCCTTGGTCGATCAGGTATTTGACCACGGAAATGGCGCGCGCCGCCGACAATTCCCAGTTGGAGGGGAAGCGGGCATTGGCGATGGGGGTCTTGTCCGTATGCCCATCGATGCGGAGAACCCAGTCGATGTCTTCCGGTATGCGGGCCATCAGTTCTTTCAGGGTCTGGGCGAGGGCCGCCATCTGTTCCTTGCCGGCCGGCCCAAGTTCCGCCGAGGCGACATCGAACAGAACCTCTGACTGGAAGACGAAGCGGTCGCCGACGATACGAATGCCGGGCCGATTGCCGAGAACCTCGCGCAGGCGGCCGAAGAACTCGGAGCGATAGCGGCTGAGTTCCTGAACCTTGGAAGCCAGCGCGGCGTTCAGGCGCTTGCCCAGGGTTTCGATCTGAACGCCCTGCGACTGGGCCTTCTCCTCGGCCGCGCGGAGCGTTGCTTCCAGGGTCGCCAGCTGCTCGCGCAGGGCCGCCAACTGACGATTCATGAGGGCGACCTGGGCGCGGGCGGAGTCCGAAATCTTGCGCTCGCTGATCAGCGCCTCGCCTTTCTCGTTAGCCTGTTTGCCGAGCTCCATGACCTTCGCGGTCAACTCGTCGCGCAGGGCCGTCAAGGCTTCGATCTCGCGCGCCAGGCTGTTCAGCCGCTGCACGCGCTCGGCCAGTTCCTCCTCGCGGACCGCCAGGGTCTTCTGGGTATCCGCCAGCGAGGTTTCCAGGCGGCCGATGGTCTGGCGGCTGGCTTCCATGGAAACCATGGCGTCGACCAACTGCTGTTCGGCCGATTCCGCGCGCATACGCAGTCCGGCGACGGTGGCGCTCAGCCGGTCGCGTTCGCTGACCGAAACCTCCAATTCGCTCGACAGGCGGCTGACATCGACACGCAGGCTGTCCGTGGTCTTGCGTTCCAGGGCCAGAAGGCTCGCGAGTTCGCTGATTTCACCCTCCAGCTTGCGCAACGCCTCGTCGCGCCCGGTCAGCGCCTGACCGAGAAAGACCTGGGCCATGATGAAGATCAGCAACAGGAAGATAATGACCATCAGCAACGTCGCCAGGGCATCGACGAAGCCGGGCCAGATGTTGGTCGATCGTTCGTGGCGCCTGGCGAGACTGGCCATGGTCACTTGGTCCCTTGCCGGGTGGCCGCTGGGATGTGACGGGGGTAGGATACCTGCGTCACGGCATCAGCGGTCATATTCGCCGTCGGCGATGTTGGCGATGGTACGGGCCAGCAGTTTGATTTCGGACCGCACTTCCTTGATGATTTCGTCGCGCCCGTGGCTGACATCGTCGGCCAGGCGGGCGACGGAGCGGTCCAGGTTGCGGATGCTGGTCTTGGTTTCCGCGTCCAGGCCGCCGGTGTCGCTCCGGTTCATGCCCTGGGCCATGTCCTTCATCAGCTGCTGCTGCGCGCGCAGATGGTCGGTCAGGGTGTCCAACTTGTCGGTCAGGTTGAGGATGCTTTGGTTGGCTTCGACCCGGCTTTCTTCACCGCGCGACAAGGTGCGCTGCAGGTTCTCCAGGT
Organism: Rhodospirillaceae bacterium; assembly: GCA_002706405.1. Classification (GTDB taxonomy): domain Bacteria; phylum Pseudomonadota; class Alphaproteobacteria; order Rhodospirillales; family Casp-alpha2; genus UBA1479. The sequence continues at coordinate 41,088 of PALN01000015.1, forward strand.
TTTCCGCCGACTGCTCCAGCAGGGCCTGCACATAGGCGGGCATGGATTGGTCGCCGTCGCCGGACAAGGCGCCTGACGACAGGCGGGTCAGGCTGGACAGCCATTCTTCCAGGTCGTTGTAGAATCGATTCTGGGCCTGGCCGGCCTGCAGGTCCAGGAAGCCCAGGATCAGCGAGCCCGACAGCCCGAACAGGGACGAGGAAAAGGCCGTGCCCATGCCCGACAGGGGCGTTTCCAGGCCATGTTTCAGCTTATCGAATGTCGCGTTGAAATCGCCGCCGTCGACGGTCAGCCCGACGATCACGTCCTTGACCGAGGCAACCGTTTCGAGAAGTCCCCAGAAGGTGCCGAGCAATCCGAGGAAAATCAGCAAGCCGATGATGTAGCGCGATATATCGCGCGATTCATCCAGGCGGGACACCAGGCCGTCCAGCAGGGTGCGGAGCGACGTCGTCGATAGGCTCAGGCGGTTTGACCGCTGGCCGAGCATCGTCGCCATGGGGCCCAGCAGGCGGGGCGGGCTCGGCTGCGACAGTTGCGCACCGTCGCGGCGGTAGCTGTCCACCCATTCGACCTCGGGCTTCAGGCGCGCGACCTGCAGGAAATTATAGGCGATGCCCAACGCCAGAACGGCGAGAATGCCGCCGTTCAGGGGGGCGTTCGCCATGAAGGCATCGCGCAGCGGCTGGAACAGGGGAGCACACACGGCGACGACGGCGCCGAGGAACAGGATCATCCTGATCAGGTAGCGGTTGGGGCGCGTCATGAAGGGGAGCCCTTACAAGGTCCTTTCGGGTGCATGGACGTCACGCGGAACCGATGGTGTCGTCAACGCGGTGCGAGGGTGATGTCGACCCGGTTCTTGGGCTCGTCGGACGTCTTGTCGCCAAGTGCCCGCACATCGATCCGGGTCGAGCGGATGCCGCTTTCGATCAGGAACGACCGCACGGACAAGGCGCGGGACAGGGACAGGCGTCGGGCCCGGTTGGATTTCAGGTCGCTTCCTCCGGCATAGGCCAGAAGCTGCAGCCGCACGTCGCGCTGCTCTTTGACCTGCTCGGCCAGCTTCAACAGGTTCGGCTTGGCATCGTCAGGCAATTTCGACTGGCTTTCGTCGAACACCACGCGGGTCAGCCGGCCGTCTTCGCCGGCGGTCAGGGATGCCGTGCTCTCCGCCTTTGGCGCCGGCGGCGTGGGCACGGCCGTGGTCGTGGCGGGCGGCGGCGGGGGCGGGGGAACGGCAGCACCCGGTGCCGTGGCGGGCGGCGGCGGGGGCGGTGCCTTGTCGGCCGCTTCGGTCGCCTCGGCCATCTTGGGTGCGGGCGGCGGTGCCGCATCGGCGGTTTTCGTCTCCGCGGCCTTGCCGGGCGCGGGCGGTGTTGCGGGTGTCGTCGAGGGCGGCGGCGGAGCAGAGGCGGTCAGCGGCGCCGGTGCGTCGGCCGCGGCAACCGGTGCGGGCGCCGGTTTCGACGGCATGGGCGGGGGCGGTGCCTTGGCGGCGGGCGGACGCATCGCCGTTTCCATGCGGCTGGAACGCGGTGCCGGTGTCGGCTCGGTGCGGGTCACCCGCAGCTTGCGGACGGGGGTGGATTTCTCCGGCGCCACGAAAAGCTGGGAGGTCGGACGATTGGGGCCCGGCAGGCGCAATCCGCCGCCATAGGCGGGTGCGGTCGGTTGCGACGATACGTCCACGGTCGGGCCGTACCCGCCGCCGGGCAGGGCGCCCATATCGATGGTCACGGCACCGTCCGCGTAGTTGCTCACCTGTGCCTCGACCGGGCCAGACGCCAGCGCCAAAGGCGCCACGGCAATGACCAATAACCCGGTCAAAAAACGTGAGGATGTCATCGGACAGTCACTCCCCATTATTCCCTGTTGTCGTCTTCCGGCCCGTTGTCGTGTACCGGTATGTCGATCCCGAATGCGGCGGGTCCGGGGGTCCCATGCGGGAACGTTCCGGTCACGTGCCAGCCGGCAGCGGAAACCAAGGCGATCACCTTAACCAACGGCGATGCGCTGGACAACCGTAAAGCCCTTGAATGAAAACAAGGAAATATGACGCTTTCGGGGCGTCGGAAGCCGCTTGTCGCGGCGGGACGAAAGGGGCGTCAGGACGCTGCCGCCTTGGCGCCGGCCAGGGTCTTCACCATGGCCGGATGCATGGCGTCGTTGCCGGCGGCGATGTCGCCGCGCTGAAAGATGTTGCGGCCGCCCGCAAGGTCGGTGACGAAACCGCCCGCTTCGGACACCAGAATCATGCCCGCGGCCATGTCCCAGGGCTGCAGGTTCTGTTCCCAGAACCCTTCGAAACGTCCGGCGGCGACCCAGGCAAGGTCAAGCGACGCGGCGCCGTTGCGCCGCACGCCGGCGGACACAGCCATGATCGCGCGCAATTGCCCCAGGAACAGGTCATGGTTGCCCCGGCCGACGAAAGGAATGCCTGTCGCGAACAGGGATTCGGCGATATCGCGGCGCGCAGAGACGCGCAGGCGGCGCCCGTTGAGAAAAGCGCCCTGGCCCTTTTCGGCGACGAACATCTCGTCGGTGATCGGGTTATAGACGACGCCGGCGAAGATCTGGCCGTCGCGCTCCAGCCCGATGGAGATGGCGAACTGCGGAATGCCATGCAGGAAGTTGGTGGTGCCGTCCAAGGGATCAATGATCCAGCGGTTCGAGGTGTCCACACCTTCGACCGCGCCGCGTTCTTCCATCAGGAAGCCGTACTTGGGGCGCGCGCGCTGAAGTTCCTCGAACAGGACCTTCTCGGCCTTGCGATCGGCGGTCGAAACGAAATCCGCCGGCCCCTTCTTCGAGACCTGCAGGTGCTCGACCTCGCCGAAATCGCGGATCAGGCCCCGCGCCGCTTTTTGGGCGGCGGCGGTCATGACGTTTATCAGGGGCGTGCGCAGCATGGCGGGCCTTGTTTCAAGCAGTCGGAAAGGGGCGGGCAGGACGCAGCGGAAGCTTAGTCCTTGGCGCGCTCGACATAGGTGCCTTCGGCGGGGTTGACGACGATGCGGGTGCCGACTTCGATATGGGGCGGCACGCTGGTGCGCACGCCATTGTCCAAAAGCGCCGGTTTATAGCTGGATGCCGCCGTCTGGCCTTTGACCACGGCTTCGGTCTCGACCACCGTCAGGGTCACCCGGTCGGGCAACTGAACGCCGATCGGGTCGCCTTCGTGGCTTTCGATGGTGACTTCCATGCCGTCCTGCAGATAGGGCGTCTGGTCGTCGCCGATCTGATCGCCGTTGAGGACGACCTGTTCGTAGTTTTCATTGTCCATGAAGGTGAACATCTCGCCGTCGGCGAACAGGAACTGATATTCCTTCTGTTCCAGGGTCGCGCGTTCGACCTTTTCCGACGAACGGAACCGCTCGTTCAGCTTGGTGCCGTCGCGGAGTTCGCGCAGTTCGACCTGAAGGTAGGCGCCGCCCTTGCCAGGCTGCGTATGGGCGATCTTGACCGCGCGCCACAGGCGTCCCTGATGTTCGATGACCATACCGGGTCGAATGGCGTTGCCGTCGATTTTCATGTCCGTGCCCGTTTGCATGTTGATGGGGGGTGAAAGCGGCGCGGAAGCTACCAGTTTGTTTCGCGCATAGCAACGGCTCAGCGCCGCCGTTAGCCCACCGGTGTGTCTGCAATTACCTTGTTGAATGCGGCGACGGCGGCGGCGGGGCCGTCGGCGTGCTGCCAGACCCCGGAGACCACGGCCAGGAAGTCGGCGCCCGCGGCGACCAGGGGTGCGCAGTTGTCGACCGTGATGCCGCCGATGGCGACGCAGGGCACGACGAAGATCTCGCTCCACCAGCGCAGCAATTCGGCATCCGCGTGATGGGTGACCTCCTTGGTGCCGGTCGGGAAGAAGGCGCCGAAGGCGACGTAATCCGCGCCGGCTTCACCGGCTTCCATGGCCAGATGGCGCGACGCATGACAGGTCACGCCGACGGCGCGGTCGCCCCCCATGATGGTGCGGGCGTCCCGGTAGGACGCGTCGCCCTGACCGACATGGACGCCGTCGCAATCGGTGTCCGCCGCCAGGTCGGGACGGTCGTTCAGGATCAGCGGCACGCCCCGGTCGCGGCAGATGGGGAGAAGAACATCGACGGCGCGGCGGATGTCGTCATCGCTGCCGGGCATGCCGTCGGGAGCCTTCAGGCGCAGTTGCAACGCGCCGACGGGGCCGGCGTCGAGGGCCGCGGCCAGATCGACCGCAAAGGCCTTCGGGTCGAAGGCGGGCGGCGTTATCAGATAAAGCAGGCAGGCGTCATTGCCCGTGTCGTGGTCAGCCAAGGTTGGTGTCTCCCATAAGCCAGGCATCAAGCCGCCGGCCGGCGTCAGTGTCGGCCATGTCCAACGTCCGCGCCGGCCGCCTGGTCAGGCTGGCGCCGACCTGGATCGCCGCACGTTCGATCTTCGCCAGAACCTCGGGCGCGGCGGTCACGGAAACGGCGCCGACGCCGTGGCGCAGGGCGTCCATGGCGGTGCCCGGTTCGTCCGCGCAATCGAGACAGGCCGTGACCCGGGCCGCCGGTTCGGCGGCGCGGGCCTGGTCGATGATCTGTTTGAACAGAGCCGGGCCGAGATAGGCTCCGGCGCCGGGCGCGCTGACCAGATTCACGGGGCGTCCCGTGCGGCGTGCGGCGGCGAGGGCTTGCCGTGCCTGGTCCAGGTCGTGGATGAGGACAGAGGCCGGGGGCGCGGCCGATTGTTTGGTCGCAGCCCCCGTCATCTCAGTCTCGCCCGTTATTTCGCACCGTGCATGGCCAGCGCGGTATCGGGCATGCGGTTGGAGAAGCCCCATTCGTTGTCGTACCAGCTGAGCACGCGCACGAAGTTGCCGTCGATCACCTGGGTCTGGGTGGAATCGAAGCTCGAGCTTGCGGGATTGTGGTTGAAGTCGATGGAGACCAGGGGCTCGGTGTTGTAGGCGAGCACGCCCTTGAGCCGGCCGTTGGAGGCTTCGAGCATGGCCGCGTTGATTTCCTCGGCCGTGGTTGAGCGCCCGGCCGTGAAGGTCAGGTCGATCAGCGACACGTTGGGGGTCGGCACGCGGATCGCGGTGCCGTCCAGCTTGCCCTTCAGTTCCGGCAGGACCAGGCCGACGGCCTTGGCCGCACCGGTCGAGGTCGGGATCATGGACACGGCGCAGGCACGGGCCCGGCGCGGGTCCGAGTGCAGGGTGTCGAGCGGACGCTGGTCGCCGGTGTAGGCGTGGATCGTCGTCATATAGCCCTTTTCGATGCCGACCAGCTTGTGCAGCACGTCGGCCACGGGGGCCAGGCAGTTGGTCGTGCAGGACGCGTTGGAAACCACGGTGTGGCCGGCTTCCAGCTTGTCGTGGTTGACGCCGTAGACGACGGTCAGATCGACGCCCGAGGCCGGGGCCGAAACCAGAACCTTGCCGGCACCCGCTTCGAGATGCTTGGCGGCGCTGTCGCGGTCCGTGAACAGGCCGGTGCATTCCAGGGCCACGTCGATGCCCAGGTCCTTCCACGGCAGGCTGGCGGGATCGCGCTCGGCGGTCACCTTGATCGGCCCGGCGCCGACGTTCATCACGTCGCCGGAGACCGACACGTCCATGTTGAGCGGGCCGTGCACGGAATCGTAGCGGAGAAGATGCGCGTTCATTTCGGGCGAACCCAGGTCGTTGATCGCGACCACTTCGATGTCGTTACGGCGGGATTCCAAAATACCCCGCAGAACCAAACGACCAATTCTACCGAACCCGTTAATCGCAACCCGAACCGCCATGAATGCCTCCGTAATTTCCGTTGAATTTCCTGCGTTAGGGCCCCTGCGATCGGCGCCCCGGTCTGGGCGATCCTATAGGCTACCGGCGGTCCCCTGTAAACCCGAGAACGCCCGGTTGTCCGGGCCGGAATGCCGACCAATTGATGTAGTGGTTGAACTTGTATCGGTAGGCTCCTATTCTCCATTCAGTTTTTGCCCACAAACAAAAAGATAAATTTAGTCGGGTCGGGGGGTGTGCGTGGCGACCATCAGCAAACCATCACGAGTGGACCGTGCCTTTGAGCGGGTCGAGGGCGCGTTATCGCGCTTGGAAAAGGCCGTTCAGGCGCGCGGCGCCGCAGCCGGGGACGGCGGTGATGCCGCGGCATTGCGGGCGGAGAACGACCGTCTGCAGACCGTGACCGAAGAGGTCAAAGGGCGTCTCGACGGCGCCATCGGCCGCCTTGAAAAAGTTCTCGAAGGGTAGGGGCGGAACGGCATGGCCCATGTGACGGTCACCATCAACGGGCGCCAGTATCAGGTCGCCTGTGACGACGGGCAGGAAGCGCATCTGTCCCGGCTGGGTAAGTATGTCGACAACCGGGTTCAGGAACTGGTCGCCGCCGTCGGGCAGGCCGGCGACGCGCGGTTACTGGTCATGGTCAGCCTTTTGCTGGCCGATGAATTGTCGGACGCCTATTCGGAACTGGAGACCATCAGCCGAAAAAGCGAAGGCGTCGCCCGGCTTATCGAATCCGAAGAAAAGGTCAGCCGCACCCTGGAAAGTTTCGCCGAGCGCATCGAAGGCATTGCCGCGGGGCTTGAACAAGCCTAACTTCCGCGTAAGGCGGAGCGCTGCGGAGCGCGTTAGGCACATTATCCCTGGGGCGATGCGTCCTTTAAGGGTGCTGTCCCTGCCGGGTTGCACGGGTTCGTCCTGGGCGCTCGGTATCACGGTGCCCAACCTGTCGAGAGCAGGCCACGGAGGATCTTACTGCCGACGGCTACTGCGGCACCGCCGACTTTCTCTAAATTGCTCTTAATTGAATTTTGGCTCGGACTCCGACCGACGGAGTCTTATATCGACCATCATGGATATCCTCGAACAGAAGCGCGTCCTTCGCGTCGAAGCGGCCGCCCGCCGCAAGCGCGCGCGCGCCGACCACGGGAGCGGCGCCGCCACCGCCGTTGCCTGTCATGCCGTGGCATTGGCCCAGGCGCTGACGCCGGGGTGGGTGTCGGGCTATCTCGCCATGCAGGACGAAATGGATGTTCTGCCGGCCGTCCTTGCCATGGCGGCAAACGGCTGGCAGGGATGTCTGCCGGTGGTCGTGGGCAAGGGCCAGCGGCTTCAGTTCCGGGCTTGGTCGCCGGGGACGGAGTTGGAGGACGGTGTGTTCGGCACCCGCCATCCCGTGACGGGGGGAGCCGATGTGCGCCCCGATCTGCTGCTGGTGCCGCTGCTCGCCTTTGACCGGTCCGGCTATCGGCTTGGTTGGGGCGGCGGATTCTATGATCGAACGCTGGCGGATCTGCGGAAATCCGGCACGCCCGTGGCCGCGGTCGGGGTCGGCTATTCGGCGCAGGAAGTTGACGCCGTGCCGCGCGACCATTACGACGCACGCCTGGATTGGGTCGTGACCGAGGAAGACATCATCAAGATCGCGCCGTGACGATACCGATAAGACAATAGGTGTAAGGTTCTTTCATGAAAATTCTGATTGTCGGGGATGTTGTCGGCCGCAGCGGCCGGGACGCGGTGGCCAAGCACCTGCCGGTCCTGCGCGAGGCGCTGGCGCTCGACTTCGTGATCGTCAACGGCGAGAACGCGGCTCATGGTTTCGGTATTACCGAGGCCATCTGCAACGATCTCTACGCCCATGGCGCGGACGTCATCACCACGGGAAACCATGTGTGGGACCAGCGCGAGATCATGAACTACATCGACGGCGACCCCCGCCTGCTGCGTCCCCTGAACTTTCCCACCGGCACGCCCGGCAAGGGGGCCGGCGTGTTCGAAACCAAGGACGGCCGCAAGGTCATGGTCGTTCACGCCATGTGCCGCCTGTTCATGGACCCCTTGGACGATCCCTTCGCCGGGGTCGACGAGGCTTTGAAGAACCACCGCCTGGGCGCGGCCGGCGGGCGCGGCAACGTCGATGCCATCCTGCTCGATCTGCACGGCGAGGCCTCGTCGGAAAAGATGGCTATGGCTCATTTCCTGGACGGCCGCGTGTCGGCCGTGGTCGGCACGCATACCCATGTGCCGACGGCGGACGCACAGGTGTTCAAGGGCGGCACGGCTTATCAGACCGATCTGGGCATGACCGGCGATTACGATTCCGTCATCGGTATGCAGAAAGACAACGCGACGGCGCGCTTCACCACCAAGCTGCCGCAAGGCCGATTGGAGCCCGCGAGCGGCGAAGCGACCTTCTGCGCCATGTACCTGGAAACCGACGATGGCACGGGTCTGGCGACGCGGGCCGAGCCCGTGCGCCTGGGCGGTCGCCTGGCGCCGGCGGTGCCGGGATAGGGGCGTCGCCCGAAAATCAACCTTTTCCACGGCCTGCGGCCTTTCACGGCGGACGAATTCTTGCCATATTGCGGGCCTAGCTTCACCGCCGGTGACACTCGCGCCGGTCCCATCATTTGGGTATAATCCCGACGAATCGCCACGACATATAGGGGGTTCCCGCCAAAATGGCTGGTCATTCCAAATTTAAGAACATCATGCACCGCAAAGGCCGTCAGGACGCCAAGCGGGCAAAAGTCTTCGCCAAACTGGGCCGCGAAGTGACGGTCGCCGCGCGCCAAGGCCCCGATCCCAACTTCAATGCCGCCCTGCGTCTGGCCGTCGCCAACGCCAAGGCCCTCAACATGCCCAACGACGTGATCAACCGGGCAATTCAGAAGGCCCAGGGCAGCGATGCCGAGAATTACGAGGAAATCCGCTACGAAGGCTATGGCCCGGGCGGCGTTGCCGTGATCGTCGAGGCCTTGTCCGACAACCGCAACCGCACGGCGTCGGAAATCCGCGCCGCCTTTTCCAAGAACGGCGGCAACCTGGGCGAGACGGGCAGCGTTTCCTTCATGTTCGACCGGGTCGGCCAGATCACCTATCCGGCCGCCGTCGCCGGCGCCGAGGCCGTGTTCGAAGGGGCCCTGGAAGCGGGCGCCGAGGACGTGGAATCGGACGAGGAAAACCACACCATCACCTGCCAGCCCGACGACTTCGCCGCCGTGCGCGACGCGCTCGAGGAACGTTTCGGCGAGCCCGAGGAAGCGCGTCTGGCCTGGAAGCCTCAGAATTCCATTTCCGTCGACGAAAGCACGGCGCAGACGTTGCTGAAGCTGATCGACGCCTTGGAAGACAACGACGACGTGCAGCGCGTCGCCGCCAACTTCGAGGTCGACGACGAGATCATGGAAAGGCTGAGCGCCTAGGACCAACGGCTGAACGCGGCAGGGATGGCGCCACAGGGATACGGAGCGGAATGGAACACGGATGCGGCTGATCGGGTTTGACCCGGGGTTGAAGAACACCGGATGGGGCGTCATCGAACACGCCGGCAACCGGCTTCGCTATGTCGCGGACGGGGTCGTGTCCTCCGACCCGAAAGCCAGTCTGGCCGAACGCCTGGTGCAGCTTCACGACGGGCTGGTCGAGGTGATCCGCGTCATGGCGCCGGTCGAGGCGGCGGTCGAGGAAACCTTCGTCAACACCAATCCGACGACGACCCTGAAACTGGGCCAGGCGCGCGGCATCTCCATGCTGGTGCCGGCCCTGGCGGGCCTGCCGGTGTTCGAATACACGCCCAACCTTGTGAAGAAGACCGTCGTCGGCACCGGCCATGCGTCCAAGGAGCAAGTCCAGATGATGGTGCGCACATTGTTGCCGGGGGCGGCCTTCAAAAGCGCCGATAGCGCCGATGCGCTTGCCGTCGCGATCTGCCATGCCCATCACCGCACGGCCCCGGGCCATGCGTCGAACGCCGCCATGGCGGGGGCGGCGCGATGATCGCGCGCCTCAAGGGACTGGTCGATGCGGTGGGGACGGACACCGCCGTCATCGACGTGAACGGGGTCGGCTATCTGGTTCATGCATCGTCCCGCACCCTGGCGCAGATGGGGCAGGGCGACGCGGTCGCCCTGTTCATCGAAACTCATGTGCGCGAAGACCACATCCATCTGTACGGCTTTCTGCGCGCCGACGAACAGGACTGGTTCCGCCTGCTGACCACGGTGCAGGGCGTCGGCGCCAAGGTGGCCCTTGCCATGTTGTCGGCGCTGACCGGCGACATGCTGCTGCAGGCCATCGCCGCCGGTGACAAGGCGGCGATCTGCCGCGCGCCCGGCGTCGGGCCCAAGCTGGCGCAGCGCATTCTCCATGAATTGAAGGATAAGGTCGGGGCCTTGGCTTTGGGGCCCGTGGCGGCGGCCGGTGTCAAGGAGACCGTGGGCGTGGCTGCCAAGCCCGACGCCGGCGATGCATCACAGGATCTGTTGCGCGACGCGGCCTCGGCCCTGGTCAACCTGGGCTACACGCCGTCGGAAGCCCTGGGGGCCGTCTCCCGCGCGGCCCAGGCCTCGGAGGACGTCCTCACGCTGGAAGCCCTGATCCGGGCCGGTCTGGCCGAATTGGCCCCCGGCGACCAGCGGCGGGGGGCCTAAGCTGAATGGCCGAGGAACGGATGATCCAGCCGGAAGTCGTGGAAGACGATTTCGCCGCCGATCCGGGCTTGCGTCCGCAGGTGCTGGATGACTTTGTCGGCCAGGACCAGGCGCGGGAAAACCTCAAGGTCTTCATCGAGGCGGCGCGCTCGCGCGGCGAAGCCATGGACCATGTCCTGTTCTTTGGGCCGCCGGGATTGGGCAAGACGACCCTGGCGCAGATCGTCGCCCGCGAATTGGGCGTGGGCTTCCGCGCCACGTCCGGCCCCGTGGTCGCCAAGGCGGGCGATCTGGCCGCGATCCTGACCAATCTGCAGCCGCGCGACGTTCTGTTCATCGACGAAATTCACCGCCTCAGCCCGATCGTCGAGGAAATCCTCTATCCGGCCATGGAGGATTATCAGCTCGACCTGATCATCGGCGAGGGACCGGCGGCGCGTTCCGTGCGCATTGATCTGCCGCCCTTTACCCTGGTCGGCGCCACGACTCGCTCGGGCCTGATTACCACGCCGTTGCGCGACCGGTTCGGCATTCCCGTGCGGCTCAATTTCTATAGCCCGGAAGCGCTCGAAGGCATCGTGCGCCGGGGGAGCAAGCTGCTGGGCCTGGACCTGACCGCCGACGGCGCGCTGGAGATCGCCCGCCGTTCGCGCGGCACGCCGCGTGTCGCCGGGCGCCTGTTGCGCCGGGTCCGCGACTTTGCCGCCGTGGACGGATCGAAATCCGTGAACGCCGCCGTGGCCGATGCGGCCTTGACGCGGCTCGAGGTCGATCAGCGCGGGTTGGACGCCATGGACCGCCGCTACCTGACCTGCATCTGCGGCAATTACGGCGGCGGGCCGGTCGGGGTCGATACCCTGGCCGCCGCCCTGTCCGAACAGCGCGACACCATCGAAGAGGTGATTGAGCCTTTCCTGATCCAGCAAGGGCTTCTCATGCGCACGCCGCGGGGCCGGGCCGTGACGCCGGAGACGTTCCGGCACCTGGGCCTCGACCTGCCGCCGGGCGCGCCGCAACTTGACCTTCTTTCCGCCACAAGTGGGACGGAGGATGACGCGTGACCAATACCGGAGACACGCCCTGCCACCGCATGCCGGTGCGGGTCTATTACGAGGATACGGATGCCGGCGGCATCGTCTATTACGCCAATTACCTGCGCTATGCGGAACGCGCCCGCACGGAGCTGCTGCGTGAACTGGGATTTGAAAATTCCGCGATTTTGGCGCAGAAGGGCGTCGCGCTTGCGGTGCGCCGGGTCAATGCCGAGTACCTGAAGCCGGCACGGCTGGACGATGCGCTGAGTGTCGAAACGCGGGTGCTGGCGGTGCGCGGGGCGACCGTGGATATGGCGCAGGTGGTGCGCCGGGACGACGAAGACCTGGTGCAGATGAGCCTGACTCTCGCCTGCATGAACGCGGCCGGACGGCCCGTGCGCTTGCCGGCCGAGGTGCGCAATGAAATGACCCGCATCGCCGCCGACGGCGGCGGGGATTGAGACGAACGGAACGAGACGGACAAAGATGGAAAATCAAGCGGTCGAAGCAATGGCCCTGGCGGGCTCGACGAACCTGGATTTCTCGGTCGTTGCGCTTTTCATGAAAGCGGACCTGGTGGTCAAATGTGTCATCCTGCTGCTGGTATCGGCGTCGATCTGGTGCTGGGCGATCATCTTCGAGAAAATGTTGTCTGTACGCCGCCTCAACAAACGAACCGACAAGTTCGAGGACCGGTTCTGGTCCGGCGACTCGCTCGACAGCCTGTTTGACAAGATCGGCAGCCGGCCCATGGATCCCATGTCCGCCGTGTTTGCGGCCGCCATGCGGGAATGGCGGCGTGCGTCGCCCAACGGCGGCGGCGGGTCGACGACGCTGGCCCAGCGCATCGAGCGGGTCATGCAGATCACCGCCGACCGGGAAATGGACCGCGCCGAGCGCTATCTGACGTTCCTGGCCACCACGGGCAACACGGCCCCCTTCATCGGCCTGTTCGGCACGGTCTGGGGCATCATGAATTCGTTCCAATCGATCGCCATTTCCAAGAATACGTCGCTCGCCGTCGTCGCCCCCGGTATCGCCGAGGCCCTGTTCGCGACGGCCCTGGGGCTGTTGGCGGCGATCCCGGCGGTCATCGCCTACAACAAATTCTCCCGCGACCTGGACCGCTATGCCGGCAGACTCGAAAACTTCTCGGGCGAGTTCTCGGCGATCCTGTCGCGCGAGCTGGACGCCTAGGGCGGGGGGCAAAGGACGTGGCCGTCACCATTCAACGGACCTCACGCCGCCGGCGCAAGAACCGGGCGCTGATGAGCGACATCAACGTCACGCCGTTCGTCGACGTGATGCTGGTCCTGCTCATCATCTTCATGGTCACGGCGCCGCTTTTGACCGTGGGCGTTCAGGTCGACCTGCCGGAGACCAAGGCGGGTGCCGTGAGCGGCCAGGACGAGCCCTTGGCCGTCAGCGTCGACGCCGGCGGGCAGATCTATCTGCAGGACACGGCCGTCGACTTGGACACATTGGTGCCAAGATTGCACGCTATCACCGGCAATAATCCGGATATCCGGATCTTCGTCAGAGGGGACCAGGCCATCAACTACGGACGTGTCATGGCGGTGATGGGACAGATCAATGCGGCCGGTTATCGGCGCGTGGCGTTGATCGCGCAGGAACCGGGCAAGGCGGCGAAACGCCCGCCGGCCAAGAAGTAAGTCGGGGCCCCTTGCGGACCGCGCTGATCATATCCGTTTCTGGGCACGTGGGCTTGGTGCTGGCCGCTTGGCTCGGCCTGCCGTTCAGCAAGATCACGCCGATCCAGGAAGAGCAGCCGATCTTCGTGGAGATCGTCGATGTCGATGAAATCCGCAATGCGCCGCCGATCCCGGTCCAGGAAGCGCCCAAGGAAAAGGCCAAGGCCGAACCGGCCAAGCCGCCGGCCCCGCCCAAGCCGAAACCGGCNCCGCCGNCGCCCAAGCAGCCNGAGGTNGCGGCNNTGCCGCCCAAGCCGAAGTCGGAACCCGAGCCCCTTCCCAAGGCGGAGCCCGAGCCCAAGCCCGAACCGGAGCCCAAGAAGGAAGCCGAGCCGAAGCCGGAGAAGAAGCCGACACCGCCCAAGCCGAAACTGGCCCAGATCGAGGTTCCGAAGAAACCCAAGAAGCCGCAGAAGCCGACCTTCGACACGGCGTCTGTGTTGAAGACCCTTGAGAAGATCAAGCAACAGCCGCCCAAGACCGAGGAGCCGCCGGAGAAGAAAAAGCCGGAAGCCCCCAAGGACGACACCATGGCGCGCATCCGGGCGGCCCTGCAGAATAATTCCAAGGCGATCAAGTTCGACCCGGACAAGAAGGTGTCGCAGCTTGAGATCGACCAGTGGCGGACGATGATCCGCAACCAGGTGTCCAAGTGTTGGTCGCCCCCCTATGGTGCGCCGGGGGCGGAAAAGCTGAAGCCGGAGCTGCATCTGACCTTGAACCCTGACGGTACGGTGCAGTCGGTCGAGGTCGAGGATACGGCCCGCATGTTCACCGACCGCTATTTCCAGGTCGCTGTCGAGGCGGCCCGCCGCGCGGTTCAGGACCCGCGTTGCAACAAGTTCAACCTGCCGCCGGACAAGTATCATGTCTGGCGCGATCTGAAGTTCATATTTGACCCGAGCGGAATGCTGTGATGACCAATAGGCCCATGATTATGCCCGCTAAATTCGCATTGAAAACCTTCGCCCCGCTGATCGCGCTGCTGGCTTTTGCCGCGGCCTTCGCGGACGCCCGGCCGGCCCGCGCCGAAATCACCATCGACATCACCCGCGGCAATGTGGAGCCCTTGCCCATCGCGGTCACCGACTTCGTCGGCAAGTCCGGTGCCGCGGCCAGGGCAGGGCGGGAAATCGCCGGCGTAATCGCCGCCAACCTGGAACGCTCCGGCCTGTTCAGACCCATCGATCCCAAGGCCTTCATCCAATCGGCGGGCGCGCTCAACGCGCTGCCCCGGTTCGGTGACTGGCGCGTCATCAAGGCCCAGGCCCTGGTCCAGGGGCGGACCGAAGTCGTATCCGACGGGCGGTTGCGCGTCGAATTCCGGCTGTGGGACGTGTTTTCCGAACAACAGATGATCGGGCTTGCCTACTTCACCGTGCCGGACAACTGGCGGCGTGTGGCGCATATCATTTCCGACGCGATCTACAAGCGCATCACCGGCGAGGACGGCTATTTCGATACCCGCATCGTCTACGTTTCCGAACAGCCCAAGAACGCCAAGGGGGTCGGGCGCAATCGGATGAATCCGTTCGGCAAGCGTCTGGCGATCATGGATCAGGACGGGGAAAACCACCGCTTCCTGACCGACGGCACGACTCTGGTGCTGACGCCCAGGTTCTCGCCGACGTTGCAGGAAATCACCTACATGTCCTATTTCCGCAACAACCCGCGCGTCTATATNTTCAANATCGANACGGGCCGNCAGGAAGTCCTGGGNGACTTNCCCGGCATGACCTTCGCNCCCCGGTTNTCGCCGGACGGCAAGAAGATCATCATGTCCATGGCCAAGGACGGGAANTCGGAAATCTANGTCATGGACCTGCGCACCCGCGTGGTGCGGCAGNTGACGTTCCATTCCGCCATCGANACCTCGCCCAGCTTNTCGCCCGACGCTTCCCAAATCGTGTTCAATTCGGACCGTGGTGGCAGTCAGCAGCTCTACGTGATGGACGACCGCGGCAAGGGCGTGCGGCGCATCAGCTTCGGCAACGGGCGGTATGCCACGCCCGTCTGGTCGCCGCGCGGTGATCTGATCGCCTTTACCAAGCTGTCGGGGGGGCGGTTCTTCATCGGCGTCATGAAACCGGACGGGTCGGGGGAACGGCTCCTGGCCGAGGACTTCAAGATTGAAGGGCCGACCTGGTCGCCCAATGGTCGGGTGCTGATCTTTTACCGCAAGGGACGGTCGGAAAAAGATGGTTCCGGTGGGAAATCGAAGCTGTGGTCCATCGACTTGACCGGGCACAACGAACGCGAGATTCCGACGCCCATGGATGCTTCCGACCCGGCCTGGTCGCCACTTATTCCCTGATGCGGGGAAATGTTGCGACAGTGATCATCCAAAAAGACATTTCGCGCATGCAAAATTGGAGGGGCTCGAAACCCTTTTAAACTTAAAAAGTACTTGGAATCAGAACGCTTAACCGTTAATACATCACACGAACGGTCTTTTTTTATAAGGCCAAGAAGTTTTCGCCGCCGGTACCGCCGGCGGATTTGCGATGCACTAAAACCCGACAAATGGGGGATTACATGCGCTTTAAAGTTCTCGGAATGGTCGCCGCCCTTGCCTTGGCAGTTTCGGCCTGCGAATCCACGTCAGGATCGGGCGCCGGCGCCTCCGGTTCTGGCCAATCTGTTACGCCGCTGCCGGCCGCCGCGCCGCTGGCTCTGAAAGATCAGTTCGTCGTTGATGTCGGTGACCGCGTGTTCTTCGCGTTCGACCGCTTTGATGTCGAACCGGATCAGAAGAAGGTCCTGGATGTCCAGGCCGCCTGGCTGAAGAAATACAGCTCCGTGACCGTGACGATCGAAGGCCATGCCGACGAACGTGGCACGCGGGAATACAACTTGGCGCTTGGCGAACGCCGCGCCAATGCGGTGAAGGAATATTTGATCTACCTCGGCATTGACGCCAAGCGGATCAAGACCGTCTCCTACGGTGAGGAACGCCCCGTGGCGCTCGGCTCCGACGATGTCGCCTGGGCGCAGAACCGCCGTGGCGTGACCGTCGTGACGGGCCCCGGTTCCTGATCTTCGGGTTGACCGTCTAGCGTTTCTAGGGCGCTTGTCCGGCCGCGGATTGCGGGATGGGCAAGCGCCTTAGTTTTGCCTAAAATTCCTGAGATCACGGGTATTCGATATTGGACCGTGACATCTCCGTTTCGGATCAAACCGCCCGATACCACCGCGACAAGAGGGACACCCGATCTCCCATGCGTCTGATGACTTTCCCGACCGTCCTGGCCGTTCTCTGCCTTGCCGTCATTCTGACCGCCGTCGTTCCGGCTCATGCCCAGGATGCGCAGGCCCTGTCGCAGCGCCTTGAGCGCCTGGAACGGGACATCCAGACCCTGTCGAAAATGGTCGTGCGCGGCCCGGGAGCGGTACCGGCCGCCGACCTGCCGGCCGCGGCCAAACCCGCCGAGGTAATGCCGAACCTGCCGCAGAACGCCGTGGCGCGTATCGGCATGCGGCTCGACACATTGGAAAACGAACTTCGCGACGTCACCGGGCGGATCGAGGAAATGACCTACAGCGTCGATCAACTGACGGCGCGGGTCGATCGTCTGGTCACGGATGTGGATTTCCGCCTGTCCGGTCTGGAACAGCAAGGCCGCGGTCCCGGCGCGGCGTCCGCCGTGCAGCCGGGGGCGGCGGGCCATCAGGCCAGCGCGGCACCGACACCGGGGGACGTCCGTATCATCGGGCGCCCCGCGGGCACGCTGGGTCAGATCGACCCCAACCTCGTCAAATCCGCGACCCCGCCGACCGAAGCGGGCGCCGCGAAGGCCGCGGCGTCGGGCGTCGGCGGGCCTGTCCAGGCGGCCCCCATGCCGCCGCCCGCCGGTGCGCCCAATCCCGTGGCGGTGACCCGTGCGCAGGCGCAACCGCAAACGGCCAATGTTTCTCAGGCCAGCACCACGCCGGCCGTTGCCCTGCCCGACGGTACGCCCGAGGAACAGTACAAGTTCGCCTTTGACTTGTTGCGTAAGCATCAATTCGACCAGGCGGAAGTGGCGTTCAAGGATTTCCTGGGCAAGCACGAAGGCAGCGGCCTCGCGAGCAATGCCCGCTATTGGCTGGGCGAGACCCATTACGCGCGGGCGGAATACGTGAAAGCGGCCGAGGTATTCCTGCAGGGGTTCGAAAAAGACCCCAAGGGCGGCAAGGCGCCGGACAGCCTGCTGAAGCTGGCGATGTCGCTGGGCCAATTGGGTCAAAACCAGGAAGGCTGCGCCGCCATCGAGAAACTGTTCGTCGACTTCCCCAATGCCAACAGCTCGCTCAAGCGCACGGCCGCCCGCCAGCAACGGCAGATGAACTGCAAGCAGTAACCGGCCCGGCCTGACGCCGCGCAAAGGGTCAATGGCTGCGCCCTCTGGAGACAACCCGGACGGCAGAACATGACGGCACCCGCATACCTCCTGTCAGATGAACCCGCCGACGGCCTTGCCCGTCGGTTCGCCCGGACCATGGACGCGCTTGGCCCGTTCGAGGACGCCCCTCATCTGGCCATCGCCGTCTCCGGCGGCGCCGACAGTACGGCCCTGACCCTGCTGGCCCAGGGCTGGGTATCGGCCCGGGGCGGGCAGGTGACGGCGCTTATCGTCGATCATGGTTTGCGCCGGGGCTCGGCGGCGGAGGCCGCGGGGACGGCAACACGGCTTCGCTCCCTTGGCATTTCTTGCCATGTCCTGGCCTGGGCCGGGGCCAAACCTGCCACGGCGGTGCAGGCGGCGGCGCGGGCCGCGCGCTACGACCTGATGCGCGCCTGGTGCCGGAAGGCCGGGGTGCTGCATCTTCTGACCGGCCACCACGCCGACGACCAGGCGGAAACCCATGTCATGCGGCGCCGCCGCGGCGGCGGGCCGGGGGTGGCGGGGATGAGCGCCCTGCGCGTTTTCCCCGAGGTGCGGTTGCTGCGTCCGTTGCTGAAGATCGGCCATGGTGATCTGGTGGCCTTTCTCACGGCGCGCGGGATCGGTTGGATCGAAGACCCCTCCAATACCAATGCCGACTTTGAACGGGTCAGGACGCGCCGATGCCTGAGCACTGACGCCGGCCTGGCGGATTGGGCGCGGCAGGAGGCCGAGCGGGCCGGCGCGGCGCGGGTGGCCTTGGAAGGTGCCGTCAACCAGGCCTTGGCCAAGGTCGTTTCTCTTCATGCCCTCGGGTTCGCCTATCTCGATCGCTCGGCCTTCGCGGCGCTTCCCGACAATGTGGCGGCGCGGCTGACGGCCCGCCTGGCCCAGGTTCTGGGCGGTGCCGACCATGCCCCGCCGGCGGGGCGGGCGGATCGTCTGGCGGTCCGCCTTGCGGGTGGTGATGCCTTCCCCGGCGCCAGTCTCGGGCGATGCCGGTTCCTGGCGGAGAAGGGCGGTCGCATTCTTGTCTGCCGCGACGGGCGGGGGCTGCCCGATCCGGCGGCTGCCGGGGCGGGGCTTGTGACGGGCTGGGACGGCCGCTTCACCATCGATCCGATAGCGGGTCTTGCACCGGGAACGATGCTCGCCCCTTTGGCGGCAGAGGGGTGGCGCCAGATTCCCAAGGATTTTCGGCGGAAATTCGGGGTTCCTGCCGCCGTCGCGCGCACGCTGCCGGCCCTGTTCCGGGAGGATGATCTTGTGGCGCATGCCCTGCCCGGGGACCGTCCGAGCGGTTTCACGCTTCGTTTCGCGCCAAAAAATTCCTTGGCCTTTAACGGGTTTTGTATTGCGTAAGGGTTTCGGAGTACTATCTCTGAGACAAGGGTCCTGCAGACGCCGCGCGTGGCGTCGTACCATTGTCCCCCTGCGGCCTTCGTCCAACTCTTAAAAGGACTTATTCGTTGAATTTCAGCCGGAATTTTGCCCTCTGGGTCATCATCGCCCTATTGGTGTTCGCCCTGTTCAACCTGTTCCAGGGCACGCCCCAACGGGCCATGCAGAATGAATTGGCCTTCACCGACTTCCTCAACAACGTGGAAAGTGGCGAAGTTCGTAATGTCGTGATCCAGGGACAGTCGATTTCCGGCAACCTGCGCGACGGCAGCCATTTCACGACCTATGCGCCCGACGATCCCACCCTGGTGACGCGCTTGCGCGAACAGGGGGTCAGCATCAAGGCCAAGCCGTCCGATGAAAATTCGCCGACGCTTTGGGGCATCCTGATTTCCTGGTTCCCCATGCTGCTGCTGATCGGGGTGTGGATTTTCTTCATGCGCCAGATGCAGTCGGGTGGCGGCAAGGCCATGGGTTTCGGCAAGTCGAAGGCCAAGCTTTTGACAGAGAAGGCGGGGCGCGTGACGTTCGAGGACGTCGCCGGCATCGACGAAGCCAAGCAGGAGCTTGAGGAAATCGTCGAATTCCTGAAGGACCCGCAGAAGTTCCAGCGCCTGGGCGGCAAGATTCCCAAGGGTTGCCTGCTTGTCGGCCCTCCGGGGACCGGTAAGACGCTGCTGGCCCGCGCCATCGCCGGCGAGGCCAACGTGCCGTTCTTCACCATTTCCGGCTCCGACTTCGTGGAAATGTTCGTCGGCGTGGGGGCGTCCCGCGTGCGTGACATGTTCGAACAGGGCAAGAAGAATGCGCCCTGCATCATCTTCATCGACGAAATCGACGCCGTCGGCCGCCATCGCGGCGCCGGTCTTGGCGGCGGCAACGACGAGCGCGAGCAGACCCTCAACCAATTGCTGGTGGAAATGGACGGGTTCGAAGCCAACGAGGGCGTCATCCTGGTCGCCGCGACCAACCGGCCCGACGTGCTGGACCCGGCGCTGCTGCGCCCCGGCCGTTTCGACCGTCAGGTCGTGGTGCCCAATCCGGATATTCTGGGCCGCGAGAAAATCCTCAGGGTTCACATGAAAAAGGTGCCGCTCGCACCCGACGTGGACGCCAAGATCATCGCCCGCGGGTCCCCCGGGTTCTCCGGGGCGGACCTTGCCAACCTGGTGAACGAGGCGGCCCTTCTGGCAGCCCGGGCCGGGCATCGCGTCGTCACCATGAACGACTTCGAAAACGCCAAGGACAAGGTCATGATGGGGGCGGAGCGCCGTTCCATGGTCATGACCGAGGAAGAAAAGCGCCTGACCGCCTATCACGAGGCCGGGCACGCCATCGTCGGCATCTATGTGCCCAAGCACGATCCGATCCACAAGGTGACGATCATTCCGCGCGGCCGGGCCCTGGGCTTGACCATGTCCCTGCCGGAACGCGATCAGTTGAGCCAGTCTCAGGTGCAGCTTGAATCCAAGCTGGCCATGGCCTTTGGCGGGCGCACCGCGGAAGAGCTGATCTTCGGCAAGGAGAACATCACCACCGGTGCCGGCGGCGACATCCAACAGGCGACCTACATGGCGCGGCGCATGGTCACCGAGTTCGGTTTTTCCGACAAGCTGGGCCGTCTGCGCTATGCGGACAACGAGGAAGAAGTCTTCCTCGGTCATTCCGTGGCGCGCCAGAAGAATGTGTCTGACGCCACGGCCGCCCTGATCGACGAAGAGGTGCGCCGTCTGATCGACGAGGCCGAACATCGGGCCCATAAAATTTTGACGGAACACATGGACGAACTCCACCGTCTGGCCGAAGCCCTGTTGGAATACGAAACCCTGACCGGTGACGAAGTCAAAAAGGCCATGCGCGGCGAGCCCATCACCCGTGCGGATGACGGCGGCTCGACGCCGACCGAAGGGACCGGCCGCAAGGCGTCGGTGCCCGATGCCGGCAAGGGTCGTAAGCCGAAAGGGAGCCCGGGCGGGTTCGGACCGGAACCGCAACCGGAATCGTGACCACCACCGCGACCGTTGCGACGGGCCCGACGTTCGCGGGCCTGACCCTCGACCGACCGCGCCTGATGGCGGTCATCAACGCGACGCCGGACAGTTTTTCCGACGGTGGTGAAGCCTTCGCCGTTGACGACGCGGTGCGCCGCGGTCGTGCCTTCCTGGCCGCGGGTGCGGATATCCTGGATGTCGGCGGGGAGTCGACCCGCCCCGGGGCTGAGCCGGTCCCGGTGGCGGAGGAAATCCGCCGCGTCGTGCCGGTGATCGAGGCCCTGGCGGCCGAGGGGGCGCTGATTTCCATCGACAGCCGCCGTGCCGAAGTCATGCGCGCCGCCGTAAACGCAGGGGCCCGCATCATCAACGACGTCTCGGCGCTTCAAGGCGACGGGGCGCTGGCGGCAGCGGCGGCGCTCGCCGTGCCGGTGATCCTCATGCACATGCAGGGCGAGCCCGGCACCATGCAGGACAACCCCCGTTACGGCAATGTGGTGGCCGAGGTCCGGGATGGCCTTCTGGCCCGCGCCGAGGCCTGCCGGGAGGCGGGCATCGCCGCGGCCGACATCGCGCTCGACCCCGGGATCGGCTTCGGCAAGACCGTGGCCCACAACCTTTCACTGCTGGCCCATTTGGACAGCTTGACCGCGACCGGGTATCCCGTGGTTTTGGGGGTGTCGCGTAAAAGCTACATCGCCAAGATCGACCGCGACCTGCCGCCGGCCGAACGGGTCGCCGGGTCCGTCGCCACGGCGTTGGCGGCCTGGGACCGGGGCGTGCGTATCTTCCGGGTCCACGATGTCGCCGAACATCGCCAGGCATTGGCCGTTTACGGCGCTATTGCGGAGGCCGCCGGGAAGGGTTCATAAGGGGCCTGTTAACCAACGCTTTGGTACAAATCGAGCCATGACACGCAAACTATTCGGCACCGACGGCATCCGCGGCTCCGCCAATTCCGACCCCATGAACGCCGAAACGGCGCTCAAGGTCGGCATGGCGGCGGGGGCTCAGTTCATCCGCGGCGACCATCGCCATCGTGTGGTCATCGGCAAGGATACGCGGCTGTCGGGCTATCTGCTGGAGCCGGCCCTGGTCGCCGGGTTCGTCTCCGTCGGCATGGACGTGATCATCGTCGGCCCGATCCCGACCCCGGCCATCGCCATGCTGACGCAGTCGCTGCGCGCCGATCTGGGCGTCATGCTGTCGGCGTCGCACAATCCCTATCATGACAACGGCATCAAACTGTTCGGTCCGGACGGCTACAAGCTGTCGGACGAGATCGAGATCGAGATCGAGGCCCGCATGGCCGGCGACCAATCGGCGGACCTGGCGCCGTCGGACAAGCTCGGCCGGACCTGGCGTCTGGACAGCGGGCGGGGGCGCTACAACGATTACGTAAAGCGCACCTTCCCGCGTGAGCACACGCTCGACGGGCTCAAGGTGGTGCTTGATTGCGCCAATGGTGCGGCCTACCGCGTGGCGCCCGAAGTCCTGTGGGAGTTGGGGGCGGAAGTCATCCCCATCGGCGTCGACCCAGACGGCTTCAACATCAACAAGGATTGCGGGTCGACCAATACGGACGCCATGCAATCCCAGACGCTGGCTCATGGCGCGGATTTGGGTATCGCCCTGGACGGCGACGCCGACCGGGTTCTTGTCTGCGATGAAAAGGGCGATATGGTCGATGGCGACCAGATCCTGGGTCTGGTCGCGCGCAATTGGCTGGAACGCGGCATCCTCAAAGGCGGCGGCGTGGTCGCCACGGTGATGTCCAATCTGGGCCTGGAACGGTTTCTCAATGACGAGTTGGGCCTGGGGCTGGAACGCACCCAGGTCGGCGACCGCTACGTGGTCGAATACATGCGCGCCAAGGGCTTCAACCTGGGCGGCGAACAATCCGGCCATATCATCCTGGGCGACTATTCGACGACCGGCGACGGGCTGATCGCCGCGCTGCAGGTTCTGTCCGTGGTCAAGAAATCGGGCAAGCGGGCAAGCGAGGTTTGCCGCCCGTTCGAACCCATGCCGCAACTGTTGAAGAACGTTCGCTTCGACGGCGCGTCGCCGCTTGAGGCCGCGACGGTCCAGGATGCGATCAAGGACGCCCATGCCATGCTGAAGGACAAGGGGCGGCTTCTGGTGCGCCCGTCGGGCACGGAGCCGCTGGTCCGCGTCATGGCAGAAGGCGAGGACGATGTGCTCATCACCCAGGTGGTGGACGAGCTGATCACCATCCTGGAAACGGAAGTCCGGACTTAAATTCGATGCAAGTCAAAGGGCGTGTGCTGATCATCGCCGGCTCTGATTCCGGCGGGGGTGCGGGAATTCAGGCCGACATCAAGACCGTGTCGGCGCTGGGTGGCTACGCCATGACCGCAATCACCGCGCTGACCGCTCAGAACACCCTGGGCGTCACGGGCATTCAGGCCGTGCCGGCCGATTTCGTCGCCCAACAAATCCGCACGGTGATGGAAGACCTGGGCGCCGACTGCATCAAGATCGGCATGTTGCACCGGGCCGAGGTTGTATTGGCCGTGGCAGATGCCCTGGCCGAGACGGCGGCCGGCATCCCGGTCGTTCTGGATACGGTGATGATCGCCAAGGGCGGGCATGCGCTTTTGGACGATGATGCCGTCGATGCCATCAAGACCCGTCTGCTGCCCGGGGCTGCTCTGGTCACGCCCAACCTGCCCGAGGCCGAGGCGCTTACGGGCCTGCCGGTGCGCACGGTCGAGGACATGATGGATGCGGGCGAGGACATTCTGGCATTGGGCGCCCAGGCCGCGCTGATGAAGGGCGGGCATCTGGAAGGGGACCGGGTGACGGATCTTCTGGTCACGGGCGAAGACTGCGTGGGCTGGGACCATCCCCGCATCGACACGCCCCATACCCATGGCACGGGTTGTACGCTGGCAAGTGCCTGCGCGGCCGGGCTGGCACAGGGGCTGGACTTGGTGGACGCGGTGGCCCGCGCCCATGCCTTTGTGGCGGAAGCGATCCGCACGGCGCCCGGCCTGGGCCAGGGCCACGGGCCGCTGAACCACGGGTTGACGGTCACGCCCTTTGATCCGAAAAATTAGCTGAGTTCTCAGACGTACGTCGGCTCGGCCGTGTGACTGGTTGCGTCCGCCACCTCGGCAATGATGCCAAGCGCCCGATCCAGGCGCTGGCGGTCCTGCTCGGCGCCAAGACAGATACGCACATGTGGCCGGTCCGGGCGGTGGCGTTCGTCCATGACGAAGGCGTTGCCCGGGGTGACGGACACGCCGCGCTCCAGCAGCCGGGTGCGGAACTCGGGGCCGGTAAACCCCTGGGGCACCGGCAGCCAGGCATGCAGGGAGCGCGGGTGAGTGCGCAGGTCAAGGTGGCCCAAGCGGCGGACCAGTTCCTTCTGGCGGCTTTCGACCTCGCGGCGCTGCTGAGCCATCATCTCGTCGGCTTCACCGCCGCGAATCATCTCGCTGGCGATCTCGACGGCCAGCGGCGAGGCCATCAGGGTCGAAGAGCGCAAGGCGTTCACGAACGACGCCATGAGGCCCTGGGGGACCAAGACATAGCCGACGCGCAGGCCCGGTGACACGGCCTTGGACAGGCTGGTCACATAGACGGTGACGTCCGGTGCGATGCTGTGAACACGGGGTGGGGCGTCGTCGACAAGAAAGCCGTAGACGTCGTCCTCGATCACGAACACGCCGTGCTTGCGGGCGATTTCGACGATCTGGTGGCGGCGGTCCTCCGGCATGATGCTCGCCGTCGGGTTCTGTAACGTCGGCAGCAGATAGAGCAGCCGGGGTGCCCGCTCGCGGCAGGCCTGCTCGAAAGCGTCCGGAATCAGGCCGTGCTCGTCCATGGCCAAGCCTTCGACCCGCAGGCCGAGCGGCGCGGCCGTCACCTTGACCCCGGGCCAGCTCAATGCTTCGGCCAGGATCAGGTCGCCCGGTTTGGCCAAGGCCATCAGCGCCGTCTGGGTCGCGGCCTGCGCCCCCGGCGCAATCAGGATGTCTTCGGCGCGGGCATTCACCCCCAGGCCGGTCAGCCATTCCGCGCTTGCTTCGAGATGCGGGCGCAGGCCGTTGTGCGCCTGATAGCGGGAAACCGCTTCCCACACCGCTTCGTGGTTGACGCGGGCGATGGCGCGTTGGGTCAGGGCGCCGACACCCACGGTCACGGGGTAGTTGGAGGCAAGCTCAAGCCCTTCCGAACCCATGAAGTCCGTGCCGTACATAGCGTTGTACGGGGAGGCGACCAAGTCGACACTGGTGCGCAGCGCGTCGATGTTGTCGTTCAGGGACGGCGCCGGGATGCGGTCGGCAGGGGCGGTGATGAAGGTGCCGCGCCCGACCTCGCCGCGTGCCAGACCGCTACGTTCCAGTTCTTGGTAGGCGCGGGTCACGGTGCCGAGGGTCACGCCCAGGTCATAGGCTAGGTTGCGCTGCGGCGGAAGCTTGGTGCCCGGCGTCAGGTCACCCGTTTCCAAGGCGTCGACGATGGCGTCAACGATCGCTTGGTACTTGGGGCCGGCACGGCCGCGCAGTTCGGGCATCCAGATTGTCATGGTGCGATTTTAAGGATTGTACCGATTGTATGTCAATTGTATTGAGTTATTGTCTTAATGTTCTGGGTCAATAGGGCATTGATGGGGGACAATAGGCGGGCAATGTCGGGAGACGCTTCATGGAATGGCTGACACGGACGGAACTGGAGGCAGCGCGGGACATTGTCGCCGGCCACATCCTGCCGACGCCGACCCACAACTGGCCGCTGCTTGACCAACGCGTCGGCGGCGAGGTTTGGGTCAAGCACGAGAACCACACCCCCGTCGGCGCCTTCAAGGTCAGGGGTGGTCTTGTCTACCTCACGCGCCTGAAAGCCGACCATCCGGATCTTGCGGGGGTTATCACCGCGACCACGGGCAACCACGGGCAAAGCGTCGGGCGGGCGGCCCGCATGGTCGGCCTGTCGGCAACCATTGTCGTGCCGAAAGGGAACAATCCGGGGAAGAGTGCGGCCATGGCGGCACAGGGCGTCGATCTGATCGAGCAGGGCGATGACTTTCAGTCGGCGAAGGAATTTGCCGAGACGCTTGCGGCGGAGCGGGGCCTGCATATGGTGCCGTCGTTCCATCCCTGGCTGGTTCAGGGGGTTGCGTCTTATGGATTGGAGTTGTTTGAGGCACAGCCGGATCTGGACACTGTTTATGTGCCGATCGGACTGGGCTCCGGCATCTGCGGCGTGATCGCCGCGCGGGACGCGCTTGGCCTGACGGCCGAGATCGTCGGCGTCGTCGCCGAAGGTGCGCCTTGTTACGCATTGTCTTACACGGCTGGCCGGGTCGTCGCGACCAACGGCGTCGCGACCATTGCCGAGGGGCTTGCGGTTCGCCAGCCGGACGCCTCGGCACTTGAAATCATCCGCAAGGGGGCCGCGCGCATCATCACGGTTTCCGATGATGAGATTTCGGCCGCCATGGCGGCCTATTTCACGGACACCCACAACTTGGCGGAAGGGGCGGGGGCTGCGACCCTGGCGGCCCGTCTTCAGGAACGCGGCGCCATGGCGGGCAAGAAGACGGGCGTGGTGCTGTCGGGCGGCAACGTGGACAAGGATTTGCTGGTCCGCGTACTTGCCGGAAAAGGGGCAGGGGGCTAAAACCGTTCTCCCGCCAGACTTGCGGCAGAATGAACCAATAAGGGAGCCATCCATGTCCACCAACGCCTACCGCATTGCCGTCATTCCAGGGGACGGAATCGGCAACGAAGTCATGCCTGAAGCGCTGCGTGTGCTCGAAGTGATCGGCCGCAAGCATGACCTGTCGTTCAAATTCGATGAATTCGATTGGAGCTGCGAGCGCTTCGCCAAAGAAGGCGCCATGATGCCGGAAGACGGGCTTGAGACCATCAAGGGTCACGACTCGATCCTGCTGGGCGCCGTCGGTTTTCCGGGTGTGAAGGATCACGTCTCGCTCTGGGGTTTGCTGATCCCCATCCGCCGCCAGTTCCAACAGTATCTGTCACTGCGTCCCGTGAAGCTCATGGAAGGCATGCCCTGTCCGTTGGCGAACCGCAAGCCGGGCGACATCGACTTCCTGGTCGTGCGCGAAAACAACGAAGGCGAATATTCCGATATCGGCGGGCGCGGCAACGTCGGCACGCCGGAAGAATTCGCGACGCAGCTTTCCGTGTTCACCAAGAAGGGTTGCGACCGCATCATCCGCGTCGCCTTCGAGTTGGCCCGCACGCGCAAGCGCAAGAAGGTGACCTCGGCCACCAAGTCCAACGGCATCAGTATCTCCATGCCCTATTGGGATGAACGCTTCGAAGCCATTTCCAAGGAATATCCGGATGTCGAAACCGACCAGTTCCACATCGACATCCTGACGGCCCATTTCGTGCGCAATCCGGATTGGTTCGACGTGGTCGTCGGCTCCAACCTGTTCGGCGACATTTTGTCGGACCTTGGCCCGGCCTGTACCGGGACCATCGGCATCGCCCCTTCGGCCAACATCAATCCGGAGCGGGACTATCCCTCCATGTTCGAGCCGGTCCATGGGTCCGCCCCCGACATCGCGGGCCAGAACATCGCCAATCCCATCGGCCAGATCTGGTCGGCGGCGATGATGCTGGAACATCTGGGCCAGAAGGACGCCGCCGACGAGATCGTGCGCGTCATCGAACAGGTGGTTGCCGGCGACGGACCCAAGACCCGCGACATGGGCGGCACGGCCTCGACCCAGGAACTGGGTGCGGCCATCGCCGAGGCGCTGTCTTCCTAGACGCTTTTTCGGGGCCGGCGGCTGTCACGATGACGGTCGCCGGCGACCCGATCCGGTGAGAATAGGGCGCCCCGCAGGCAGGCCTTGGTTCTTGTCGGTCTAAGAAGGGGATGAAAAGCCCCGGCAGTCCGCCGGTTCGCGAATGATTCCTCCTTTTTTACCAATTGTTTACCCCAATGGTTTTCACTATCCTTAAGTTGATCCAGACATGGCGCCGCCATCCTGGGTAATTTCCGGCGTTTCCATGGGAGTGAACGCCGGGGCGGCGCTGTCTTAGCTGCGGGAGAGGATCATGACCGGTCGACGTCTTATGGCGCGGTTTGCGTTTGTTGCGGTGGCAACCTTGGGCATTGGTGCCTGTGGTGCCTTGCAGGAATCGCAGATCTTCACGGACACCTTCTGGGCGGGAAGCCCCCTGAAGAAGAACGACGAGGCCGAACTGGGCATCGCCGAACTGGCCAAGGGCAATTTCGTCACGGCTGAAAGCCATTTCCAGAAGGCCTTGCAGGCCAACCCGAAGGACGTCGATGCCCTGCTCGGCGCCGGTATTCTCTACCAGAACACGGGCCAGATCACGAAGTCGCGTCAGATGTACGAGGCCGTGTTGGCCCTGCGTCCGGAAGAATCCCAGCAATTCGTGGTGTGGAACAACCTGGCGACGCGACCGGCTTCGCAGATCGCCAGCGTCAACCTGTCGCTGCTCGATTCCGGTGAAGTGCCCAGCGCCGTGCGCCTGGGCCAGGCCCCGGCCGGTTTCCCGGGGGCGCCGACCACCGTTTCCGCGGCACCGACGGGCCACGCTCCGGCCACTTCATTCGGTGCGCCGCCGCCCATGGCGTCGGCCCAGCCGCAACAGGCCATGGCCGCCCCCGGTGCGCAGATGACCACCATGGACGCCTTTTCCGGCGGCGATCAGAACGTGATCTCGCGGTTCTCGACCATGCGCGCCCTGAAGGACCAAGGCTTGGTCACGCCGCAGGAATATGCGACCCGGCGCCAAGCCAATGTCGGCGCCCTGCTGCCGCTGACGTCGCCGCCGTCGTCGGCGGGCCTGGACCGGCCCGTGCCGACCACGGAACAGATTTCCGGGCGCCTGCGCGCCATCGGCCGCGCCCTTGAACTGCGCGCCATTTCCGTGTCGCAGCACGCGGCGGAACGGAACATGATTCTTGATGCCTTGATGCCGGCGGCACCCGTGCGCCTGGTCAATCCGGCGCCGCCGCCCCAGGGCCTGATGGAGGCCGCCGACATGGTGCGCCGCCTGGAGCAGCTGCGGGACAGCGGTTACATCTCGTCGGACGAGTACACCCGTGAACGCGCCGCCATTGAAAAGGCGATGCAGCCGGAAGCGCCCAAGATGGTGTCCGCCCAGGCGGCCCCGACCAGCCTTGTCGACAAGGACAAGGCCGAGAAGGTGGAAAAGCCGAAGGGCCCGCAGCCGGGCGTGCATCTCGCGTCCTATCGCTCGGAAAAGCAGGCGGAGGACGGCTGGAAGCTGATCCAGCGCCGCCATCGCACCGTGCTCAAGGACATGGAGCATGAGGTCGCCAAGGTCGATCTCGGCAAGAAGGGCGTCTATTACCGCCTCAAGGCCGGACCGGTGAAATCGGCGAGCGAGGCCAAGGGAATCTGCGCCGACTTGAAGAAACGCCGCCAGTTCTGCGAGCCGACGACCGTCGGCGGCTGACCGCCGGGTCAAACCGTTCCCGGATCATCCTTCCTGAGCGCCGTGGTCAGTGCCGACAGCGCGTGGCGCTGGGTGCCGTCCGCGTCGAAATTATCCGCCGCCAGCCAGGTTTCATGGGCCGTCTTGATGGCGGGCCAATCATTATCGGTGATCGCGAACCAGGCCGTGTCGCGGCTGCGTCCCTTGACGATCATGTGATTGCGGAACAGGCCTTCATAGGAAAAGCCTAAGCGCTGCGCCGCCCGGCGTGAGGGCGCGTTGAAGGCGTTGCACTTCCACTCGTACCGCCGATAGCCCAGATCATCGAAGGCATGGGCCATCATCAGATGCATGGCCTCGGTCGCCAGCACCGTGCCCTGCAGGGCCGGGGAATAGGCGATGTTGCCGACCTCAATGACGCCGTTGGCGGGGTCGATGCGCAGGTAGCTGGCGACGCCGAGCGCCTTGTCCGATGCCTGGTCGACGATGGCGAAGAACAGGGGATCTTCGCCCGCCGCCGCACCGGTCAGCCAGGTGCTG
This sequence comes from Rhodospirillaceae bacterium, assembly GCA_002706405.1. Lineage (GTDB taxonomy): Bacteria > Pseudomonadota > Alphaproteobacteria > Rhodospirillales > Casp-alpha2 > UBA1479. Next base: position 70,981 of record PALN01000015.1, read on the forward strand.
TAGTCCGTGAAGTCGGCGAACGGGCCGCAGGACATGTAGTCCCACATGCGTCCGTCCGTGTCGGCGGCGTTGGCCTGCCACAGATCCTGGCCATGGGCCTCGACGGAGAGGGGCTCCAGCCGGCAGCGCGGGCCGGACAGTGTGTCGCGGCGGGGGCGGGGGCGGGGCGTCCACCCGGGAAGCGGGGGGCCGAGCGGTCGGTCGGGGGCGTCGGTCATGGCGGGCCTGTTCGCGTGATTGAAGAATTCAGGGCTTGTAGTATGCGCGCCTGCGCTAGAATAGGTCCATTCCGGGCCAGCGGAGAGGACCAAGGTGAGCAAGGCATTCGTGAACGAGGACGCGGCGGCGGACGTCGATCTTGAGGACGAGATCGATGACGGCCCAGTGCTGCCGGCGGGGGCGCGCAACCTGTTGACGCCCGAGGGCCATGCCCGCCTGCAGGCGGAGCTCAAGCATCTGCGCTATGTCGAGCGGCCCAAGGTCGTCGATATCGTGTCCTGGGCGGCGGGCAACGGCGACCGGTCGGAAAACGGCGACTACATCTACGGCAAGAAGCGGCTGCGCGAAATCGACCGGCGCCAGCGCTATCTGATGAAGCGCCTGGACATCGCCGAGGTCGTGGACCCGGCCCGCCAGACCAACCGCGATCAGGTGTTCTTCGGCGCCTGGGTGACTTTCGAGAATTCGCGGGGGGAGGAGAGGACCGTGCGCATCGTCGGCGTCGACGAGGCGCGGCTTGAGGACGGCGAGATCAGCTGGGTCTCGCCCATGGCCCGCGCCCTCATGAAAGCGGAGGAGGGCGATGTGGTCACCGTCCGCACGCCCCACGGCCTCGACGAGGTCGAGGTGATTCGCATTTCCTACGAAGGTCCCTGACGGGCGCCCCTATCTAGGGGTGATAGACATGCCCGTCCATGATGCGCCGGAAGGTGCGGTAGGCCGAGGTCGAAACCAGGTTCCATGAGCCGTCGGCGTTCTTCCGGGCGTCCGCGCGGGTCGCCAGCACCCCTGAGGGGTTGCCGATCTTGAGGTCGCCCTTGGTCTCCAGGTTGACGGCCATCTCGTTGAGAATCGTGCCTTCGACGACGAGGCCGGCGGAAATGCTCATGGCCCCCGTGACCTGGACCGCCCGGTGGATGTTCTCCATGGAGGCGACGCGGACGGCGATGTTGTAATCCTCGGCCGCGAGCTCCGTGCCCGCCAGGGTCTTATAGGCAACCGGGGGCGCGATCAGGGCGACCCGGGGGGAAGCCTGGGCGGCGGCTTCCGGTGTCGGGGCCAGGCCGGCGCGCACGGCGGCGTCGCGCCGTACGTATTCCATGCCCGCCATGACCTCCCTCATGTCGTCGATGGCCATGGGCGATTCGGCGCAGGTCAGGCCGAAGGCCGATGCCGGCACGTAGACGCAGACCGAAGCCGCATCGACGATGGAGCCGGGGAATTCGCCGAACCCGGGGGCCGAGAAGGTTTCCTGCAGCTTGCCCGTGGGCAGCACCCCGCGCCCGGCGGTGCCGGCCGGATCCATCCAGTCGAGGCGCATGGGCGCCCCCGTTCCCGAGACGCCGGGAATTTCCATGTCGCCGGTGGAGACGGCGCGGCCGTCCTGGACGGTGAAATGGGCGTGCACGACCTTTTTCGTGTTGGTGTTGAACATGCGGACCATGGCCGGGCCGTCGGGCAGGGGGAAGATGCCTTCCTCGACGGCGAAGGGGGCCACGGCCGAGGTCATGTTGCCGCAGTTGGACGACATGTCGACCACGTCGTCGCGGATGCCGATCTGCGCGAAGGTATAGTCCACGTCGGCATCGTTGCGGGTCGAGCGTTCGACCCACATGGCCTTGGACAGGGACGAAATGCCGCCGCCCAGGCCGTCCAGCTGCCGGCCGTAGGGATCGGGGCTGCCCATGACGGCGCGCAGCATGCGATTGCGCGTCTCGACATCTGCGGGCACGTCCTCGGCACGAAAGAACACGGCCTTCGAGGTGCCGCCGCGAAAAAATACGGCAGGGGTCTTGCGTTGCATGGCAGTCATTTCTGGGCCTCCCGGGGCCGGGCTTGGTGGGCTTCGGCCGATTGTTGAAATTATTTTGCGTTTCGCGCTGGACACGCGGCGCGGGTTCACCTATATCACCGGCCGAGCCACGCCGCTACATGGTGGTTCCCGTTTCGGGGACGATCAGGGCGGCAGAGGATTTCGGCGAAATCCGGTCTGGCAGGTCTTGCCAGGAACGCTCGTTGCCGATAGTATAGGAACTTCGGTTCCCTCTTCGACGACGCCGCGCCAGGCGCCATTTTCGGGATTTCCCGGTTATGCGCGTGCGGGCTTGTGCGTCTCCAAAGTCGTCTAGGGCGCTTGAAGTTCGGCTGTTTGACATTGTGGTTAAGGAAGGGATACGCGGGCGGCGTTTAGTGCGCTGTACGGGTAGGATTGGTTGCCGTTTTAGGTTTAGGTGGCGAAAA